>JAFXLG010000071.1 GCA_017531305.1 Alistipes sp. | reverse complement strand
TGAAGATTTCACGATGATGGCAGTCTGTGCTGCAGCCTCGCCAAGCATAGTGCCCGAAGCGGCAACAGCTCCTGTGGTGTCGATAGTACCACCCAACCAAGCACCTGCAACCTCTTCGCTTAGACCTATCAGATTGGCGATCCACGGCATAAGATACATCATTGGGATGGCGCATACCAGAACAAGCGAGATGATGTACGAGAGTTTTTTGTTGTCACCCTTGATTACGCCTGCAGTGGCGATGGCGGCAGAGACTCCACATATCGAAACCGAACTTGCCAACATGGTTGACATCTCGTCATCGACACCCATCTTCCTTGATATGCGGTAGGCGAAGAACCATACGCAGAATACCACGATGAGTGCCTGAGCCAAACCGAAGACTCCTGATTTGAGTACCTCTCCAAATAGGATTGTCGAACCTAAGCATACGATGCCGATCTTGATATAGAACTCGCTCTGGATGGCTGGTTTAAGCCAATCGGGTACACGGAAAATATTGCTCACGATGAGTCCGAAGATCACCGAGAAGAATACCGATTCCAGACCCCACTCCTTGATTATGGGGATGTTGGCTACAACCTGCGCACCCAGCGAGAGAGCGAAGATCACCAACAACGAGCAGAATATGCCCTTCAGAGGTCGGCGCAAGACTGCCTGACAAAGATACGTCAGACCCAAAATCGAGACAAACATGGTTGCAGCCTTGATCCATGACGCGGAGTCGGCTAATTTCTTGGGCATCGAAGGCATCGCTTCGGGGAAGAGTACCGCCAAAAGCAGGATGATGGCACCTGCATAGACGATTACCCAATCTTCGTTTTTAAGAGTTGCCAATAGTTTTTTCATCATCTATCGATTATTTCTTATCCAATTCGTTAAGTGCAAAGGCGTATGCACCAAGTGAGATTGCAGTGCTGGCTCCGATATTGGAGATCATCACACCCACACGCTTCTCGGGATCGTAAGTTACGACCTTGTCTGTGCCGTAAACCTTCAAATCGCGCGATGCACCCTTAGCGAATAGCTTAAACTCCTCCTCGTTGTTAAGGTCATAGACCTTCATTTGTACACGGTCGAAAGTGTCACCACCGATTGAGTGCATCTGTGAACGCAACTCATTAATTAGAGATGGCATGATATACTTTTTGGCAGCTGTGATACCGCCGCCGATAACAATCACACCGTCAATCAGAGTTACGGCTGTTGCCATTGCATCGCCCGCAACCTCGCCCATAGTGGCAAATGCTTTACGCGCAGCCTCTTGATTACCTTCGCGAGTACCCTCGGCAATGTCGAAAATATCCTTTGGCTGAAGCGAAGGATCATCAATGCCCGACTCTTCTTTGTAAACTCGCTTTACGGCACGTACTGCCACGCCATCCTCCACCATTATGTTTGGCATATGCTTGTGGCGCAGGCAGAAAGTCTCGATACATGAGTTATCGCCTGTATGTAGCTCTCCGTTGGTTACAAAGCCGAAGCCGAAACCTGTTCCGAATGTGTAGCCGAGCAGTGTGCGGTATCGCTTTGCACTGCCTAATGCCTCCAACTTCTCGTTGATCTGAGGCAATGCTCCTGCCAAAGCCTCGCCGTAGGCATAGAGGTCAGCATCGTTGTTGATATATACAGGGATTCCGAACTTATCCTCCAAGAATGGTCCCAAAGCCACTCCATCACGGAACGATGGGAAGTTAGGCAAATAAAAACCACCCACAATGCCGTTGGCATAGTCGGCTGGACCGGGGAAAGCAAAACTGATAGCCACAGGCTTATGGTCAATCTTTGCGATAACCTGCTCGAAGCCCTCTACCATAGTGCTGAGGCACTTGTCCAAGTCGTGGGCATTTGCTGGCATGGTGATAGGGTCGATGATGAATTTATTGCCCTGCATGGCACCAAATACGAAGTTGGTACCTCCGGCGTCAAGTGTTATTACTGTACGTGTGTCGTTACGATACATAGTTGTAGATTTTAGGGGTTCAAAACTCTCCAAAGATACAATAATTTATGTCGAAAACGAAAAAAATAGCTATATTTGTGGTAGAGAAATTCTATTTTTAAATGAGTGTGATCATGAGAAAACTTACTTTTTTCTTCCCGCTGATTGTTATGGTGGGTGTCTTGTCTTTTTTGGTGGCTTGTGAAGGTCAGAAAAAGTGTGACAAACGTGCCGCTTATGTTGTTGAGCAGATCCATAATCCCAAGTCTGATCAGGTGCTTGTAATCTGTCATCGAGGCGATTGGCGAAACTTCCCCGAGAACTCTATCCCAGCTATCGAGGCGGTGATTGATATGGGTGCCGATGTGGTGGAGCTGGATGTGGCTCTGACCAAGGATAGCGTCTTGATATTGATGCATGACAGAACCTTGGATCGCTGCTCAAATGGTAAGGGTCTGATTGCCGAGAAGAGTTATGCCGAGATCGAGAAGTTGCGTCTTAAATCGGCTCATGGTGCGCAAAATTCGCTCAACCTTCCGATTCCTACACTGCGTGAGGCGTTGGAGGTGTGCCGTGATCGTATAGTGGTTAACATCGACAAGGGCTACGACTACTACGATTTGGTGTTGGCTTTGACCGAGGAGATGGGTGTAACGAACCAGATCCTGATCAAGGGTGGCAAGCCTCTGGCAGATATCAAGGAGAAATTGTCGAAGTACGAGAATAACATGATGTATATGCCGATTGTCTCACCTCAGAATGCCAAAAGTCGTGATATGTTGAGTGAGTATCTGGCAGATGATGAGCCACAGCTTGCCTATGAGGTGTGCTGGAACAAATATACGCCAGAGGTTGAGCAGGCGATGAAACAGGTTATTGCCGATGGCTCTAAATTGTGGGTAAATACGCTCTGGAATTCGTTGTGTGGCGGATTGAGTGATGACGTTGCCTATACAACATCGGCAGAGGAGGTGTATGGTAAAATCGTGGATATGGGTGCTACGATGATCCAGACCGACAGACCAGAGTTCCTGCTGGAGTATTTGCGTGAGCGAGGGCTGCACGACTAAGGGTTTCGCCCCCCCCCTTGCTATACAAACTTAGAAGTAAATAGGTTGCTCCCGAAAGGAGTAACCTATTTTTATATAAATAACATAGTCATAAATGCGATAACTATACCAGCGACAAATCCAATTAGCAGATGTCGCGGGCGGTTGCGTCCCATATAGAGTCTTGCCGAAGAGAGTAATCCTGCCGAGAGTATTGCCCCAAGCAGTACCCAGAATAGGGCAGTCTCGCCTACGATGTTGAGCATCGAGAAGATTCCGATGGCGGTACCCAATGCCGTCAGATGCAGACTGATGCGGACAAATGGGATTGTCACAAGGCAGAAAAGTTCGCACATCAATGCCGCCACTATCATCTTGCGGAAGATCAGAAGCGATGGAACGTCCATGAATGTAATGGCGCACAGCAGATAGCAAATCGAGCATATCATAATCGACATGACGTAGAATTGCTTACGTGTGAAGTGTCTGAAATAGAGTCGGCTGATACGCTTGACTAAAGCAATGGTTAAGACGGGGAGTATCAGCGAAAAGAGTGTCACTATCCACATTAGATATAGTTTGCCCTTGATAGGATAATATGAATATACCGTGGGGCAAAACAGCAACGCAGCCATCACATATATGGGTATAAGGAATGGATGCAGCACGAAAGAGTATATCTTGGCAATTTTGCGAAGTATCAAAATGGATAGTTTTTTGTCACTTTTAAATCTGTTTGCGAAGTCGTGCTACGGGGATGTCGAGCATCTCTCGATACTTGGCTACCGTACGGCGGGCAATGCAATATCCTTTGCTGTTGAGGATATTCATCAGCGTCTCGTCTGTCAGCGGATGACGTTTGTCCTCCTCCTCGATACACTTTTGCAATATATTTTTAATTTCGTAGCTCGACACCACCTCTCCGTTTTCGGTCTGCATAGCCTCCGAAAAGAGTGATTTGAGTAGTATGATGCCGAAGTGAGTCTGCACATATTTACTGTTCACTACGCGTGAGATTGTCGAAACATCCAATCCCGTGCGGTCAGCAATATCTTTGAGAATCATGGGGCGCAGATGGCTCTTGTCTCCATCCTTGAAATACTCTTTCTGGAAGTTGAGTATCTCCTGCATGGTGCGCATCAGCGTGTCATGGCGTTGTTTGATGGCTGAGATAAACCATTTGGCGGAGTCGATCTTGCTCTTGACAAACTGCACAGCCTCCTTGTCCTTCTCGGAGATTGTGCCATTGGGTGAAGCCATGTCGCGAATCATATCGACATAGCGGCGGCTGATCTTTATGTCGGGGATATTATAAGAGGTCAGCGACAGATCGAACTGCCCATCGTGGTAGTCAAGTCTAAAATCGGGGATAACATACGGAGCCACATCGAAACTGCCCCCCTCGGAGTAGAGGTTGGCGGGTTTGGGTGAGAGGTGGCGGATCTCATCTATGGCATCGCGGAACTGATCCTCGCTCACGCCCAAGCGCGAGATGAGTTTCTCGTAGTGTTTCTTGGTAAACTCCTCGAAATGAGAGTTGAGGATCTTTTTGGCGAGTCGCTTGGCTGGAGTATCCATCGAGCGTTGGCGCATCTGCAGAAGCAGGCACTCTTGCAAGTTACGCGCTCCTATGCCAGCAGGCTCCAATTGGTGTATGATGCCAAGAAGTTGTTCAAGCTCCGAAGGCATAACATCTATGCCCAACGAAAAGAGTATATCGTCCGACAAAGACTCCATATCGCGGCGCAGGTAACCATCCTCATCTATACTACCGACCAGAAAGAGGGTGATCTTATACTCCCTTTCGCTCAGGTTGCGGTAGCCCAGCTGTTCCGCCAGATACTCTTGGATGGATAGCCCCCCTGTGATATTTATTGGACGCTCCTTGTCATCCTTCGAGAAGTTATTGATGCGACTCTTATAGCTCGGAGTATCATCTTCGGCGATGTACTCCTCGACCGAGAGCTGCTCCTCATCCTCATCGGAGTGACTCTCCTCCTCCAAAACGATATTCTCTTCGATCTCCTGTTTGATGCGTTGCTCGAGTTGCGTGATGGGCAGCTCCAACAACTTTATCATCTGGATCTGTTGTGGCGAGAGTGTCTGTTGCTGACTCTGAATCTGACGTTGCGAAATAGCCATAGTTTTCTTGTTAAAGTTTTACTTGCTAAGTTCTCTTCTTTATCTTCTTTAGGTCAGCTCTCATGCCTGCCTCTCCCAATAAGGATGCCACAGGGACTATTTACGGTTCTTCTTCAAGGCGTTTACAATACCCTTAGACCAGAACTTCGCTAACTCCTTGGCTCCATCCTCGTTGGGGTGCAAGAAGAATACGCCTGCATTGCCATTCTCGGCAAACATATATTTGCGGTAGTGCTGCTTGAAGAAATCAAATGCTTCGTAGTCGCCCACAAATACATCATCCTCCTGCTGAGCAAGCTCAAGCAACACGTTGGCGTAGTTGGTAACACGCTTTAGTCCTGCCGTAAGGTACATCGCTCCATTATAGGTGTTGGGGCTATACCAGATAGGACGCTGCAATACAAAAATCGCACCTGGAGCCATCTTCCTCAGTCGAGAGATTAGCTCCATGAGGTTCTTTTTGTATTGGACATTCGAAGCAGGTGCTCCGTAGCATGCTGTAGATGCCGAGTCGTTGGTACCAAGCATGATAGAGAAGATTATCGGCTCTTGACTGATGTCTTGAATCTCCTTGACAGCCTTCTCTACACGCTTAAAGTCTCTGTTGTGTGAAGGTACAAAGTCCAGAGTGGTAGCACCCGAACGTCCACAATTGCGGAAGTTGACATCCTTGCCGAGCTTCTTCTTCAGAATCTGTGCAGAGATCACAGGTGGAGCACTCTTCAGGCTCTCTTTATGACCAGCACCGGCAGTGATGCTGTTGCCGATATATATGACATTGCAGGTCTTAATTTTATTCGCTGCCTGCGTCTGGTAGCTCAACGCAACAAAGGCGATGAGCAGGATGGTAAGTAGCCTCTTCATATTCTTCACTTTTGGTTGTTTATTCTCTTGCGAAAGTTTTCTACGTGCGCAGCGCGGTTTAGAACTCGGCGTTATTTGGAGTACGTGGGAATGGAATCACATCGCGGATGTTAGCCATACCTGTCACGAACAACAACAATCGCTCGAAGCCCAAACCGAAGCCTGAGTGTGGTGCAGAACCCCAACGGCGTGTGTCGAGGTACCACCAAAGCTCAGCCTCGCTCATCTGAAGCTCCTTGACTCTTGCAGTAAGCTTGCCATAGTCTGCCTCTCGCTCCGAACCGCCGATAATCTCGCCGATTTTTGGGAACAAAACGTCCATGGCGCGTACTGTCTTGCCGTCCTCGTTCTGCTTCATATAGAATGCCTTGATCTCCTTAGGGTAGTTGATCAGAATTACAGGACGCTTGAAGTGCTCCTCTACCAGATAACGCTCATGCTCAGACTGCAAATCGCAACCCCAATCGCATGGGAACTCAAACTTACGACCCGAAGCCTTCAGGATCTCGATACCCTCGGTGTAATCCAAACGCACGAAGTCGTTCTTGATTACAAACTCCAGACGCTCGATAAGCTCCTTGTCCCACATCTTGTTCATGAACTCTAGATCCTCGCGGCAGTTCTCCAAAGCGTAGCGGATCAGGTACTTGAGGAAATCCTCAGCCAACTCCATGTTATCCTCCAACTCATAGAACGCCATCTCTGGCTCGATCATCCAGAACTCCGACAAGTGACGTGGAGTGTATGACTTCTCAGCACGGAACGTAGGACCGAAAGTATAGATCTGACCCAAAGCCAAAGCTCCGAGCTCACCCTCCAACTGTCCCGAAACGGTCAAGTTACATGGCTTGCCATAGAAATCCTGAGTGTAGTCAACCTTACCCTCCTCGGTGAGTGGGAGGTTGTTCATATCCAAGGTTGTTACATTGAACATAGCACCTGCACCCTCGCAGTCTGATCCTGTGATCAGTGGAGTGTGCCAATAGTAGAAGCCATGATCGTTGAAATACTTATGGATGGCATACGCCATGGCGTGACGGATGCGGAATACAGCACCAAAAGTGTTGGTACGATGACGCAAGTATGCGATATCTCGCAAGAACTCCAATGAGTGACCCTTCTTCTGAAGAGGGTATGTGTCGGGATCGGCAGTGCCGTATATCTCGATCTTCTCAGCCTGCACCTCTACACCCTGACCTGCGCCGAGTGACTTAACGAGCTTACCGTCAACACGGATACATGATCCTGTGGTAACAGCCTTAAGCTCCTCCTCTTGAATCTTCTGCAAATCTACAACAACCTGTATGTTGCCTACGCATGAGCCATCGTTCAATGCGATGAATGCTACGTTTTTGTTACCGCGCTTGGTACGCACCCAACCCTTTACCGTGATGTCGTAATCGGTAGTGGTGGATTTCAGAATCTCTGCAATTCTCTGAGTTTTCATCTTTTATAGTGTTTTAATTTTACTTCTACGCTTAAACATTTGGATTTGGGCAATGCTTCCGAAAAAGCTCATTTGCCCTATCAACCTACAAAGATAGATAATAATTTGATATTTGTCAAAAAAAAAGTACCTTTGCAAAACGGTACTATGTACCGTGGAGACGTCAAGAAGCGTTAATTTAATAATTACAACTGAATTATGAAGAGAATTTTTCTACTTGGGTTGAGTTTAATGATGGCTCTGTTGGCTTTGGCGCAGGGTCCACGAGTATATCGTTCGGAGTTTGTGACCTTCGATAAGCGTGAAGATGCGGTGGCAGATAAACGCAGCGAGACAGCCAATTACACCCCATTCAAACCTGAGCGTATTGCCATTGCTGGTGGTGAGGCACGTTTTGTGCAGAAGATAAATATTGATGCTACGCTGAATGACTACAATGTGTTCTTCCATTTGGAGAATGTCGGCATGGCATATACATTGTTCCTCAATAACGAGGCTATTGCCGAGGTGGATGATCCCATCACTCCTGCCGATTTCCTGCTCTCGCCATACTTGCGTCAGGGTGTCAATGAGTTGATGGTCGGTGTGAGAATGAGCCGCACGCCTCAGTTGCAGGAGAATCTTGTGCAGCCAAATTTCGAGCAGTTCGAGAATAGCTATATCTTTGCTCAGCGCAGATTGTCGGTCAGAGATTTTGATGTGATTCTTGAGCCAGACACCACACGTCAATATGCCAAATTGAAGCTGGACGTAATCGTTGCCAACGATTTTAACTATAAAGAGACCATTCAGGTAGGATTCGATATCTATGATCCTAAGGGCAAACTCAAGGAGTACAGCGTCAACGAGATCGAGTTGGAGGGTCGTTCGATGGATACCCTTCGCTTCAACCCCGATGTATATCACTCTTACGACTTTAAGTGGGGTGATGGTAAGAAGCCACTCTATAGCTTGACGCTCTATATCAAGCGTAACGGCATGTTGTGGGAGTATATCCCAATGAAGATTGGTTTCGGTAAGACCGAGTATCGCGATGGTAAGTATTTCCGTTTCGATCAGGTGTTGCATCTGCAGAAGAAGGAGCATTTCAACGCTTCGGAGGATCGTCAGAAGACCTTTGTTGCCATCGAGCAGCTTAAACTCCGTGGATATAATACCTTGTGCCCAGACTATCCTCAGCCTAAGTGGTTCTATGAGATGTGCGACAAGGCGGGTATGTTTGTTATCGAGTGTGCCAATATCAACTCTCCTACCAATAGCCACATTCGTTCTGTGGGCGGTACGCCTGCCAACGATCCTAAGCTCTACGATGAGTATATGACCAGAGTAAAGTCTATGTACTACCGTTCGCGTAACCACTCCTGCATCATTGCCTACCGTTTGGCGGGCGAGCAGTCGGGTAACGGATACAATCTCTACAAGGCATACGAGTGGTTGAAGTCAGTGGAGAAACGCCGCCCTGTATTCTATGAGGGTGCCGAAGGTGAGTGGAATACCGATAATTAGAGAAGATGAACATCGAACTCATCGTAATCGGCAAGACCGATCAGCAGGAGGTGGCTTCGCTTGTGGAGCAGTATGCCAAGCGAGTGAATCATTACTGTAAGTTTACGGTCACCACCATCGCCGATGTGAAGAACACTCGCAATATGGCTCCTTCGCGCCAAAAACAGTTGGAGGGTGAGATGATCCTTCGCCTCATATCGGAAGGCGATTGGGTGGTGCTGATGGATGAGCGCGGCAGACAATTCACTTCGATGGAGTATGCCTCTTGGTTGCAGAAACGTATGCTTAGCGGAGTGAAACGTCTGGCGATTGTCATAGGCGGACCTTATGGCTTTTCGGAGGAGGTCTATCAACGTGCCAATGAGAAAATTTCGCTCTCGAAGATGACCTTCTCGCATCAGATCGTGCGCGCTATCTTTGCCGAGCAGTTGTATCGAGCCTTCACTATCCTTAATAACGAACCTTATCACCACGAGTAGATATGAAACTTATCAAGACTCATGCAGCACTTTTAGTGTGGCGAATCATCTTGCTCTATGTAGTGATGATGCTTTGTCGCGCGGTATTCTACGCATATAACAGCACTCTGATCGGTGAGTTGCCATACGAGGAGTTGTGGTCGCTCTTGTGTGGATCGCTTAAATTCGATACCGTGTCGATCATCTATGCCAATGCAATTTTCATCCTTTTGTCGCTTCTTCCGCTAAAGTTACGTGAGCGCAGTTGGTGGAAAAGAATGCTCTATTGGTACTATGTGGTGGTCAATTCGCTGTTGATCGTAGGGCTGAATTTTGCCGATGCCATATATTTCCACTATACGCAGAAGCGTTTCTCTGCTGATGAGATATTTTTTGCCGACAACGACAACTCTCTGTGGCTGATATTGAAGTTTGCTATAGAGAATTGGTTTATGGTTTTGGTCGGTGCGGCATTTATCTTGGTCTTGGCGATGGGCTATTGCCGTAAGATACGTTTCAAGTCGTTATTTTCGGGTGTGTGGTATTATGTCAGCTCAACTCTTGTGTTGTGCTTGGCGGTAGGTTTGTGCATAGGAGGCATAAGAGGAGGCTTTACCAAGATGACACGTCCTATCACTATCTCCAATGCTACGCTCTACACATCGAATCAGGCGCGTGCCACGATGATACTTAGCAATCCGTTCTGTGTCTTGCGCACCATTGGGTCGAGTGGTAAAATTGCCTACGAAAAATACTTTTCGCCAGAGGAACTGTCTGAGATCTACTCCCCTGAGCACTATCCTGCGGCAGCAAGTTCCTCAACGGAACTCGAAGGGCGTAATGTGATAGTATTTGTGATGGAGAGTTTCTCGGCAGAACACTCCTTGCTGTTACGTCCCGATTTGTATGAGCAGAGCCCAGAAAAGGGTTATACTCCATTCTTGGATTCGCTCATGCGTCAAAGCTATACATTCTATAATATGTATGCCAATGGTCGCCGTTCGATTCAAGCCCTGCCTGCGGTGTGGAGTTCCATACCTTCATATAAAGCCCCTTTTGTGCTGATGCCTCAGTCGGTGGCGGCAGGACGCGCCATGCCTCAGATCTTTAAGGATAAAGGTTATGAAACGATGTTCTTCTGCGGATCGGATCATGGCTCGATGGGCTTTGGAGCCTATGCCAGAGCAGTCGGCATAGATAATCTCTACTCGCGCCAGACCTATGAGAAGAGCCGCGGCAAGGGCGATTTTGATGGCTATTGGGGTATTTGGGATGGCAAGTTTATAGACTACATGGGCGAGGAGCTGAGTAAGGCTCAGCAACCATTCTTCTCGACCATATTTACTCTCACGTCTCACCATCCTTTCGTAGTACCAGAGGGTGAAAAGGATCTGCCCGAGGGTCTGACGCCCAACCATAAGTGCGTGGCGTATGTGGATCGTTCGCTGAAGGCTTTCTTCGAGAAGTATGGGGAGCAGGAGTGGTTCCGCAATTCGTTGTTTGTATTTGTGGCGGATCACGTGTCGAGCGAGAAGTTCTCCGAGGAGTTTCGTACCTCCCCCGGAGATTATCATGTTGTGGGATTTATGTATGCTCCCGATTCATCGCTTGTGGGTGAGCATCGTCAGGTTGTTTCGCAGATTGATCTGATGCCTACCGTGTTGGGCTTGATGGGTAATGAGGAGCCATATTTCGCCTTTGGTCGCGATATCTTTGCGGAGCATAGCGATGAGCCTTTCTCGTTGAATTATGACAACAATGTTTTTCAGGCTATTACATCAGAATATGTAGTTCATTTCGATGAGAAGCAAATCGTGGGCGTATATCGTTATTCGGATTTAGTCAAGAAGCATAATCTTGCCGCGGAGGTGGATTTGTCTGCTCTTGAGCAGAAGATCAAGGCTATGATTCAGAGCTATTATTCGCGCATCGAGGCGAAGGATTATGTGGTGCATGATGAGCTCGCATCGGAGGAGTAGTCAATTTCTTGAAATAATAAACGCCGTAACTTTTGGGTTACGGCGTTTATTATTATGCATTCTATATCTTACATCTTATAGAACTCCTCCCAGCCCTTACGTGGTGGGGTAGAGGTGAGCATTGCATCGGCAAAACGGTTGTTCACGATGCGCTTTGTCTCGCGGTCGAAGATAATCTTCTCGTTCAGACGTTGAGCCATCACGCCCAAGCAGAATACCTGACACAATGGACCGAACTTCTCGAATGGAGAACGGCTCTTCTCCTCGCCCATACATGCCAAAAGGAAGTTCTCGTAGTGGTTCGATGGGCTCTTTGGTACCTCTGGCAACTTGCTTGCCATCTCCTTAGCCTTTGACTCAGGAATGATCTGAGTTGTCGCGCCGTGTGAGCCACGCTTGAAGATGAGATCCTTAGAGTACATGATTGTACCAGGATTGAGCTTCACAGCCGAAGCTGCAGCAGGCTTACCATTGATCATTGGTACATCGCTGCTCATCTCTGAGATGCCGTAACCCTCTGGTACAGGAGGATAGTTGCCGATACCATCCCACCATGTGATATCCATCGCTGGCATCTTGCCACGGCGTGGGAACTTGAAGTTGATAGTCGAAGACATTGGGAAGAAGTATGTATTCCAACCTTCAAACTTGACAGGAGTAATCTCGGTAGGCAGACCTAAATCAAGGAACTCGTGGATGGTGTCGATCAGGTGCGCACCCCAATCGCCCAAAGCTCCCATACCGAAATCGTACCATGAACGCCAGTTACCTGGGTGATACTTGCCGTTGAACTCGTGGAACTGCTGTGTTGTGTGCCACAAGTCCCAATCCATGCCTGCAGGGATTGGCTCTGCCTGAGGATAGCGGTCGATGTTTACATCGTAGCCATGCCAACGGCGAGAGTTATTCATGTGGGCGTCAACGTGTGTAACATCCTTGATGATGCCAGCCTTAACCCACTCGCGGAATTGGAAGTAGTTAGCCTCAGAGTGACCCTGATTACCGCCTTGTGTTACAAGATTTGGGTTACGCTTTGCAGCAGCGATCATAAGTTCGCACTCAAGGAATGTACGACCCATTGGCTTCTCGACATAGACGTGCTTACCCTGATTCAGAGCCAGCATCACGCAAGGGAAGTGAGAGAAGTCGGGAGTCTCCACAACTACCGCCTCAAACTTGTTGCCCATCTCATCGAACATCTTGCGGAAGTCGGTATAAACCTTTGCATCGGGATGAGCCTTGATAGACTCCTGACTGCCCTTTGATTTAGGATCAACATCACACATGGCAACGATGTTGGCAAGTCCTGTGCGCTCAAACTCGCGCATCACCTCGCGTCCGCGATTTGCCATACCTACCCATGCGATATTTACCTTGCCCAGACGAGCGAAACGCTCCTTTTTATCCTGTTGTTCGGCAGCGAAAAGGCTGCTGCTTCCTGACATGCCACCCATCATAACGCCTGCGGCAGCAAGTCCTGACTTCTTGAGAAAGTCGCTACGTGAAATTTTCTCGCTCATAGTTTATGTGGTTTTAGTTTTAGATATCATAATTGGCTCTAAGTTAGTGATAATTTTCTGAAGTTTGCGCCCTTGCGAAGAAAAAATTTATAGTATGTGTAGTTTTTTATATCTCGTGAGCGACTAATGATATGTAGCAAGGGTGCAAATTTAAGTTTACAGATATTTAAGATATAGGTATAAAAAAAAACTGTATAAAAAACATAACTATGTGATACAAAGTAGCGAATTTTTTGTATATTTGCCTTGTCAAACATAAGAAACTATAAATCTCAACTTTAAAAAAGTTACAACAAACAAAAAATTCTCAACTATGAAGAAATTATCATTTCTCGTGATGCTCCTAAGCATCCTCAGTTGCGCCCAACTCTGGGCGAGAACTCAGCAAACGGTGAGTGGTCGTGTGGTAAATGCCAAAGGCGAGAGCATTAGTTATGCCACCGTTGTGGCCATGCAGGGCGGTGTGCAGCGCGATGGCTCGACAACCGATGATAAGGGTTATTTTGTCTTGCGACTCTCGGCAGGCGAGTATGACCTTTCGGTGGATTATGTGGGTTACAAAAGCCTGAGTCGTAAAATCAAAGTTTCGGCAGATAGTGACTTGGGTGTTTTGACTTTGGAGGAGTCTTCGACTCAGATTGGCGAAGTTGTGGTGCAGGCAAATATGATTCGCCGCGAGGCTGATCGTTTTGTGGTTGATATCACTAACTCGGCATCAGCCGTAGGTCGTACGGGAGATGAACTTTTACGTCAATCGCCGGGTGTGTGGCTCAAGGACGATGAGATTTCGATTAACGGTGCTTCGGGTGCGCGACTCTTTATCAACGATCGCGAGCTGAAACTCTCGGTGGAGGATCAGGTACGTTACCTGAAAAATCTGCGTGCCGAGGATATATCGAAGATCGAGATCATCCCACAGACAGGTGCCGACCATGATGCCGACTCCTCGGCTGGAATAATCAAGATATGGTTGCGCCGCCGTCTGGATAACGGTGTGATGGGATCGGTGAGCATGTATTCCAATCAGAGTTTTAAGGGCTTGGGATGGGATTATGATCCTTCGGCTTCGATTAATGCTCATGTGGGTAAGTTCGACCTCTCGGCTTCGGGGTGGTATTCGGAATATAAATATGTCTTTAACGTGAATGAGAATACCACTTATCACAATTCAGCTTCCCATCTTGAATCGGCAACCGAATTACCCAACAAAGGTACTACGGGCGGAGCTCATTTTTCGGCTTTTGCCGAGATTAACCCACGCCACTCGGTAGCTCTTTCGTTGGGGTATAATACGAATAAGGATATTCAGCCAACCGATTCGTGGACAAAGATGGTTACCCCCGAGGGAGAGGTTCTAAACGACAGCTTTTATGATTCTTCATCGGTTCGTGATACATATTCGGCAACGGCAAATTACATCTTTAAGACCGATGATAAGGGCTCAAATCTGAAATTTATTGGCGAATATACCCATCGCGACTCTTATTCACGAAACGATAGCCAGACCAAGCAGTCGGCAATGGGCATCACAACAGATTCTACATACTTCTACCACAACAACAACCTATTCCGCGTAGCGACAGCTTCGTTGGCGCGCGAAAAGGTGCTGAGTCAGGCGGCAGTCTTGAAGTATGGCGCAAAATATACCTACAACGAGATTAATGCCGATGCTACATATCGCTACCTGAAAGGCTCGGCGTGGGTACCATCAACGGTGAGCGATTATGATATCTCCTACACCGAGAATATCGCTGCGGCATACGCTACCGCAACACTTCGCAAGGGGCGTTTTAGTGCCGTTGTAGGTTTGCGAGGCGAATATACCTACACCGATGGCAAGGACTCTGATGTGGGACAAGAGTATTTTTCGATATTCCCTAATGCCAATTTCTCATTTGCGTTGGATAAGCAGGGACGCCATTCGCTGGTAGCGCAGTATTCGCGTTCAATCTCGCGCCCGAACTTCTGGAACTTGACACCCGACCGTATGCAGATCTCGGATTATACCTATCAGACGGGAAATCCTATGCTTAATCCTGCTTATATCAACACCTACTCCTTGACAGCTGTCGTAGCGCAGAAGTATAGCCTTACGTTGGCGGTAAAGCGTCAGAAGGATGCTATCCAGCAGATGATCATAGCAGACGAGTTGGATACACAGATGATGAACCTGACGATTGTGAATATGCCTGTGTTACACCAATATGTAGCTTCTGCGAGCCTACCTGTGACGCTTGCGAAGTGGTGGACGTGGAACACAAATCTGACGGGAGGTATTCAGGAGCAGAAACTCACTTCGGAATCTGCAACAGAGCATAATTCATTCATGCAGTGGAACTCTTCGATGACCTTTACTCTGCCTAAGTCATTCTACGTGGACGTTGATTATTGGGGGCATACCGATGTGGTGGTGAGTAACGTAAAAGTTAAGAGCAAACACTCTTTATCACTCACACTTAAGAAGCAAATCAAGGATCAGTGGACCATCTCATGTATGCTCAACGAGCTTGTACCACGCCGTCAGAAACTTATCTTCGGCGGGGAGGAGTTCTCCAGAGTCTTGCGTCAGGATGGCTTTAACGAGCGAATGCGAGTGCGTTTGGGTTTGACATGGAGCTTCAAGAGTGGTAAGCAGTTCCGCGCCCGAACAGTGGAGAAGACCGAAGGCGAGTCAAGAATGTAATATATGAGCCGAAAGTCGAGGTTTGGAAACCCAAGATTTATAATGTTAATGCCAACAAAAAGAAGTTTTGTATAACAAGGTGATTTTGGCGTCACGCTCGCCCCTAAAATCCTCACATACGCTTAGTATGCTGCGGTTTTAAGTGCTTCGCAGTCCTAAAAATCCCCCTCGTTATACAACTTCAACGTAAAGAGGTTGTCCTTCAAAAAACTTGTTGGACAACCTCTTTCTTATTTTTAAGTATAAATCTTTTACTTGCGGTTGCGGATGATCCACTCGGCGATCTGCAAAGCGTTGAGTGCCGCACCCTTCTTGATCTGGTCTGCTACACACCAGAACGAAAGTCCGTTCTCGGTGCTGATATCCTTACGCACACGACCTACATAGACTGGATCCTTGCCTGCGATAAAGAGTGGCATAGGGTAGATCTTCTGCTCAGGCTCATCCATCAATACCAAGCCTACGCTCGATTGGAATGCCTCGCGTGCCTCCTTAGCCGAGATCTCGCGCTCTGTCTCCAACCAGATACTCTCCGAATGGGCGCGCATGACAGGAACACGCACACAGGTAGCCGAAACCTTGATGTCGGAGTGCATGATTTTGCGAGTCTCGTGGTACATTTTCATCTCCTCCTTGGTGTAGTCGTTCTCGGTGAAGACATCAATGTGAGGAATGACGTTGAATGCTAACTGGTAGGCGAACTTCTCTACCGTAGGCTCCTTGCCCGCAACGATCTGCTTATACTGATTTTCCAACTCAGCCATAGCCTGCGCACCGCCACCACTTGCCGACTGGTAGGTGGCAACGTGTACTCGTTTGATGTGCGAGAGTTTCTCGATAGCGTTGAGTGCTACCACCATCTGGATTGTGGTGCAGTTTGGGTTGGCGATAATGCGGCGTGGAGCGTTCAGAGCATCCTCGGCATTAACCTCAGGCACAACCAATGGCACATCCTCATCCATGCGGAAGGCACTTGAATTGTCGATCATCAATGTATCATGCTTGGTGATGGTCTGGGCGTACTCCTTAGAGGTCGAAGCACCTGCTGAAGTGAGGGCTATATCGATATCCTTGAAGTCATCATTATGCTGGAGCAATTTAACCTCGATCTCTTTACCTCTAAAGTTATATTTACGTCCTGCACTACGCTCCGAACCGAACAATACCAATTCATCTATCGGGAAATCAACTCTCTCATTGAGTATTGTCAGAAACTCCTGACCTACTGCGCCACTTGCGCCTACAATTGCAATTTTCATGTGTTATAAATTGGAAGCCCATCCGACATAAGGTTTGCCTAACGGCTTCATGTTGTTTATTGGTTAATTAAAAAATTCGTCTGAATGTTGGTCTGCTGCCACGTTGGCGTCTGCAGCCATCTCCTTAGGACAGTCGTATGATTGCCACCCCTCGGGGCGTGAGAATTTGGCGTTACGGCTGATGCCCAAAGTCTTGTCATCGTAAACCTTTTTGAGGAACTCGCCCACGATAGGCAATGCCATGATACTACCCTCTCCCTGATTGTTGAGGTGTACCGACTGATCCTCACCACCTACCCATGAGCCTGCCACGAGCTGCGGCATGACGCACATGAACCATGCATCGCGGTTCTCGTTTGAAGTACCTGTTTTACCGCCAATCTCCATATTCTCCATGCCGAACTGCCACTGAAGGCGACCTCCCGTACCAGCGGTGATTACACGCTGAAGCATGGTGAGCATGGTGTATGCCGTATGTTTGTTGACTGCATCCTGCGATTTGGGGATAAAACTTGAGATCAGATTACCCTGACGATCCTCGATGCGAGTAACAAAAATAGGATCAATGTGAACTCCCTCGTTTACGAATGTTGAGTAGGCAGAAACCAACTCGAATACATTTGACTCGAAGGCTCCCAAACAGAGTGCGTATGCTGGGTAGATATAGCTGCGGATACCCATGTTGTGCAGGAAGTCTGCAACCGTCTCAGGCTGTTTTGCCTGCTTCATGATCCATGCTGAGTAGTTGTTGCGAGAGTTTGCCAAACCCCAATAAAGAGGGTGCTGCACTCCGTCATACTCAACCTTACCAGCCTCCTTAGGAGACCAGATACCTGCAGGAGTCTCGATCGACACAGGCAGGTTAGGGGCATAGGTACAAGGGGTAAGTCCAAGCTGGTCGATGGCGAAGGTGTAGATGAAAGGCTTTACCGTAGAGCCGATCTGTCGCTTACCCTGCTTAGCCATATCGTACTTGAAGTAGCGGAAGTTAGGACCTCCGACATACGCCTTGACGTGACCCGTACGAGGATCCATCGCTACCAAGCTGGCGCGCATGATACGCTTGTGGTGGAGGATAGAATCCCTTGGAGACAAAAGTGTGTCGCGCTCGCCCTTGAATGTAAAGATTCGCATCTTGCACTTCTTGTCGAATGAGGCGAAGATCTCCTTCTCGCTCATGCCCAACTTCTTGTGCTCGCGATAGCGATCCGAATTCTTCATGGCGCGCTTGATGATTGCCTCTCTCTCCTCTGGCTCGGTATCTTGGAAAAGAACTCCTGTGGCTTTAACCTGTCGATCCATACGAGGCTGAATCACCGACTCCATCTGTTTCTGCACGGCGTACTCGGCGTACTCCTGCATGGCAGGGCTGATGGTGGTGTAGATGCGCAAACCATCGCGATAGATATTGTAGTTGGAGCCGTCAGCCTTCTTGTTTTTCAAGCACCAGCCGTAAAGTGGATTCTCGTCATACTCCTTTATTGCCTGCTCGTAATCCCAATCGGTGAGGAACTGACGGCGGGTAGGACGCTTGGCATTCATGACGTTACGCAACATCTCACGGAAATATGTAGCCTCTCCCTCGTTGTGAGAGATAGGTTTGTATTGGAGTGTGATGGGCAGAGCCGAGAGCGAATCGCACACTTTGCGCGAGATGGCTCCTGCCGAGCGCATACGGTCAAGCACCAAATTGCGGCGTGCCAAAGCGTTCTCAGGATTTCTTACAGGAGAGTAGCGAGTAGGAGCGTTTACCACGCCGACAAGCATAGCTGCCTCCTGAATGTTCAACTCCTCTGGTGACTTGCCGAAAAAGGTACTGGCAGCCGACTTGATACCATAGGCATTGGAGCCATAACCCACGATGTTCAGATACATTGCAGCGATCTCATCTTTGGTATAGTTATGCTCCAGCTTCAGAGCCGTGATCCACTCCTTGAACTTCGACTGCACGAGTTTCATCGTACGTCCGATCTTGCCACGATTACGCACCGTATCACGAGGGAAAAGATTCTTTGCCAACTGCTGGGTGATGGTACTACCACCTCCCTGAGAGTGGTTCTGCAAAGCGATGGTCTTGATTCCTACGCGGAACAGCGAAGGAATATCGATACCCGAATGGCTGCGAAAACGTACATCCTCGGTAGCGATCAATGCGGCTACCACGGGAGGTACATCTCTTCCATCGAGCGAGATATGACGTGCTGGATCTTCAGGGAAAAGCTCCTCATACTGCACGAAGGAGCGATTCTGCACAAAGAAAGTGCCTATGACGTGACCATTGTCACCGTAAATCTCTGTGGCGAGGTTGCTTTTGGGATTCTCCAGCTCCTCGAACGAAGGCATACGCCCAAAGATGCCCAATGCAGCAAATGTGAGCATCAAAAAGATCAAAGCCACGGGACCCATCACGCAGATCCACATCAGCTTTATGATATTCTTCTGAGATTTAAAAAAATTCTTCATCAAACTACTTTCGCTATTTATCCAACGTGCAAAGTTATAAATTTATTTTTATAAATTTAGCCACATCATGCATAATAACGCTATAAGTGAGATTTTACCCCATTAGAAAGGCAATTCCATGCCTACGGAGAAGAATATTCCTCCTTCGTTGGGGCGGTAAACCGAGAATTTGAGGGCGGTGGTGCCAGCTGCTGGTTGGCTCAGTAGATTGCAATCCACGATCAGATCTGCACCCCAAGAGTTGATTCGATGCAATTGGTGGTAGAGCTTGCCGTCCTGACGGAAAAATGCTTTTTCGAATTGGGCATAGTCAAATCCGAGGTTTGCTCGCAAGCGTTTAAAGTAGATTATACCCTGCCATCCGCCATCGGGATACCAGAATGGGAATTGGTAATTTATAGAGCCAGCGATGTAGTTACGATTCTCGATCTGAGTTGAATCGAAACCTCTTGGCAGAAGCCTTGTTGCCTTGAAGCGTAGGGCAGATAGGGCATCGGAGCTTTTGAAGCCTCCGATCGAGGTCTGATAAGCCAAAGCCAAAGAGAGAGAGTTGTGTGCAAAAATTCCAGGTGTGTAGAGCTTTGCGTAGAGCGAAATGAGATCGCTAAAACCCTCGTTGGCAGGGTTCATGGCGTAGTTTACGGATGATACAACGCCCCAGCGGGGTGCAAAATCGCGGTGCGAGAGCTTGACAAAATCCTGAAATGCCAATGCAAACTGCGTCAGATGTATTCCCTTCTTATAACCTATGGTGGCGATATTGCTGATACCGCTTTCATCTATCTTGAATTTGCCTGTATTGGCAACCAATCCATTTGAATAGTCCCATCCTGAGGAAGCAATGAGGTAGCGCGTGTGATAACCTCGCTCAAACATCAGAGGCAGGGAAATATTTACTCCAAAAGAGTAGTATTTGCCTGTGTGTGGTGCTTCGGGGAGGTTGATTTCATGCTTCTCGGGGTCGTAAGTGTAGATTGGGTAGATGTTTTGATGACCTCCGTAGGTGGCATTGATGCTGATCGTTGGACCTAATCCGTAATAACGTAATTCGCCCTTCCAGATGCTGCCGTTATGGCGGTTGTAGCCATAGCTGAAGAAGCCCTGCATCGAAGAGAGTAGGTTTTGGGTCATGATTGTAGCTCCAGCATTGAGGCTGATGGAGCTATCCTCGCTAAGTTGGAATGGGTTGTACGAGAGTGGAGCCCAGCTGTGGAAGTTGAACAGAGTCAGCCCTTTACGGTAGCGGCGCACTTTGCGAGGTGAGGCGTTGAGTGTAGATTCCGATTGAGCGATGCTGACCGTATCGAGATTTATTATACCCCAACTCTTGCGCGGAGGGTTTACCAAGTTAAGTGGAGTAGGCGAGTAGCCGATCTCGCGTATCGTTTTGTCGATGTGTTGCACGGCAGGGTGGTATCCCATCGAATCGTATGTAGTCATTACGACCATTCCATCCTCCATCGGCGCGGGATCGAATGAGCCGTAGGTTGACTCCGAGATCTGATACTCTTTGCGCGATGAGAGGTCTATGTAGTGAACTTCATCCTTGCCCGAAGCTATCGAGCCGAAGTAGAGCTTGCCATCTTTGGCTCTCAGGCGACTCAATGTGATGTATGCAGGTTGAGTGATGTGAGAGAGTTTGCCTTCGGAGTCGATGCTGCAAATTGCCATACCCTTGTCGGAGGTTATGATACAATAGTGCAGATCGGTGAGATTATCCCACGCCAAAGAGTGTATCTCAAGTCCAAACGGAAGCTCTACATCTAACTCTTTGCCGTCACACGTGCGATGGTGGAATGAGTAGTGTCCGTCTGCCGCATATTCAGCCCACGCCAAGCCACCCTTGTTGTCGGGTGTGGGGTAGAGGATATTTCTCTTTTGCATGGGTTGGGTACGAGGCTTTAACCGATCCAGATCCATGTAGCATAGTGTCGAAAGCACCTTCTCTTCGAACATCGTGCTACGTCTGTATTCGGTCCACCAGATACGGTTGTTAACTTTATCGTAGGCTGGTCGGGTAGAGATGTTACCCGTATAGCTGAGTGTGCGCTCACGCCCCGTTTTGGGGTCGAGAGCGACAAAACGCGAAGGCTTGTCTAAATCTCGCTTTGTGATGAGCAACTCCTCGCCGATGGCTATCGGATTGGAATATGTGGTGTAGCTTGTAATTTTGGGTGCGGGGAGCAGTCGGGAGGAATTATCCACCTGAGGTATGGATGCCCAATGCTTAGTCAGGGTATTAAATGTGCTGTCGAAAAGGGTATTGATGTTGAAGCCAAAGAGTTTCTTCATCGTCATACCCGTAGATATGATATACCATGGGCGGCGGGCGCGAAAAGCTCCCATCTTGTCGGTCATCACCTCGCCCGCCATCTCATCGCCTTGAGCCACAAGTTGGTAGCCCAGCTGATAGTGGTCGGGAATGAAATCGCGGTACGATCCGCAGAAGAGTTTGTCTATATTGCGGTAGCGTTGGGTAATGTCGCCCATGGCGCGATATTCGAGCGTGAAGGATGGTTGCAATGCTCGTCCGAAGGTCGAAGCCTGAGTTTCACACATGGTGGCATCGCCCTCCATCATCCATAGTGGCAGAAAGATAAGTCCCACGGTAGAACTCTGTTCGCCCAGCAGATAACTCAGAAATTTGACTACTCCGACATTCAGATTGTTGTATTGTGCCGCATGACGATACTCATGGGCGACAAGTTGCTTGATCCATGGCATCGAATAGCCGTCAATCGAAGGCGTGGAGAGAAACTCTATGCGCTTGGGAAGCCACATCACAAGTCCGTTGGAACGCATATTTTCGGGGTGTACGACAAACGGCAGGTTGAGTGGCGGAAGCTGTAGCCCGTACGATACGTAAGGCTTCATCCGCTCGGCGAAGTAGTGTGTGGTAAGACCTATGCGCGAGGCGTGTTGGGGGTAGATTACAGTCGATTTATCACCTTTTGCCACCATCCATTTAAAGCGTGCAGGATCGGCACCCCAACTATAATATTGGGCGTGCAGATCGTATGCGCCAAACAAAGAAAATAGCGCAAAGATGAGTGATAGTATCTTGCCTCGCAGTTGCATATTTTCGGAGGTTAGCCTCCAGCCTTTTTACATTTATAACCCGCCTTGATGAGCAGTTCAACTACACGGTCACGATGGTCGCCCTGAATGATGATCTCTCCATCCTTAGCCGATCCGCCGACCCCGCATTTGCTCTTGAGCATACGTCCCAGCTCTGAAAGGTCTGCCTCTGTGCCGACAAAACCCTTGACAAGGGTAACAACTTTCCCGCCACGTTGCTTGCGATCCAGCCATACGCGCAGATTCTGCTCTTGGGGCGAAAGTGTTGTTGCCTCCTCTTCTTGTGAAGTGGTGTATTGAAAATCGGGATTTGTCGAATATACCATCCCCAGACGTTCTTTCCAATCGGTCATCGTTTTCTCTGTTTTATCGGCTGTGATCCATTGCCAAAAGGTGCCAAAGGGCGAATTAAATCTCCTTTTTTGCTCTTGGCGAGTGTAAAACCGTGTTTAATGTTTGGTGCAAATTTACTATTTTATTATATTTACAACAAATTATGAAACACTCTAAAACGGAAAAAAGGTCGCGACAGACCAATTACACTCCATCACATGAGCGGTTTGTAGCACCGCTTAGGATTGATGATGGCAGAGAGGTGGTGCGTGTATATGTCGAAGGTTACGAGGATGTAGCCTTCTGGCGAGCTATTTTCGACCACTTCGATAATGAATATCTGCGTTTCGAAATATCTGTACCTACACGAGCAGATCTCCCCAAAGGCAAGAAGGTGTTGATGTCGATGATCCCTCAGTCGAACGATCATTTGTTGCTATGCGTAGATTCCGATTTCGACTATCTCTTTGGCGATCTTACTCCTCAGGCTAAGGAGATTTGTGACGCAGAGTTTATGTTTCATACCTACACCTACGCTACCGAGAACTATCTGTGCTATGCCCCTACGCTACATAACGTATGTGTCAAGGCGACTAAAAACGATAGTAAAATTTTCGATTTCGTGGAGTTCATGGCTCAATACTCGCGCATAGTCTATCCGTTGTTTTTGTGGTATGTTTATTCGGCTCAGATTGATAGTCAATCGGTTTTGCCACTTATCGAGTTTAAGAATACAGTGCGTTTGGGCTATCTGGAGGTGGAGAATAATGGTGCCGACACTTTGGAGTGGCTTGAGCGTCAGGTGAGTCGTAAGTTGCAACGATTAGAGGAGCGTTATCCGCAGATGGCATCACACATGGCAGAGTTTGCGCAGATGCTCCGCGAGAAGGGAGTTGAGCCTGAGAATACATATCTTTTCATGCATGGACACACGCTGATGGATAATGTGGTGATGGTGATGTTGAACAGCGTATGCGATAAGTTGCGTAAGATGTCTGTGGCGCAGATTGAGTCCTCGAGCAAGGAGGGTATCTCGCTTAAAAACGAGATGAGCAACTATATGAATCAATTGCGCTCGATACGAGACGTTCTGCTCGATAATGAAAATTATACATCATGTCCGCTCTATAACAAACTACGCGCCGATATACAAAACTATATCGAGCGAGCAATATTCAAAATCAAGAGTAAGCGAGGCTCGGTAATTCCAAGATAAATAGATAAGATGAAACGTGTTTTTAGACTTTTTTTAATGCTTTTGGCGACTAATATGGTCGTGTCGATGGCTGTAGCTCAGACCAAGATGTCTAAACTATCGCTCTCGGAGCCAAGTTCAATAAAATGGGCTGATAAACGTGTGGATTGGCTAAATAAGGCTCAGGCAAATATGCCAGAGCTCAAACACACGTTGGTAAAACCTGTAGCCATTGTCAAGGGGGTAGAGGATGAGAATTCGTTTCAGGGTTGGCGTATGGAGCCAAGCGGCGAGCCAATAGAGAGTTTTTATAAGACCTCGCTTAAAAGTCATGCTCCCATCATACTCGATTTGGGTGATCACTATACGGGATATCTTACGCTGAAAGTGAATCATACGGGTATGCCAGCCGATGCTCCCGTGCGTTTGAAATTGACCTTTGCCGAGTTGCCTGCTGAGGTGATGACGCCGTTTGATCCATATGAGGGTGGTCTTAGCCGAGCATGGTTGCAGGATGAGGTGGTGACCATTATGCGTCTGCCCGAGGAGGTGCGTATTCCTCGCCGTTTGGCATGCCGATATGTGAAGATCGAGGTGCTGGCGCAATCGTATTTCGATTTTGTGATCGAGGATTTCTCGTTCGATGCTGTGACTTCGGCTACGGGTGATCCTATGGAGTTGAGAGCAGAGTGTGATCCTATGATCCGCCGTATCAACGAGGTGGGACTCAAGACTCTTGCCGAGTGTATGCAGACCGTATATGAGGATGGTCCTAAGCGCGATCAGCGATTGTGGATCGGCGATCTCTATCTGGAGGCGTTGGCAAATGCCTACTCTTATCGCAACCACACCTTGACCAAGCGATGCTTGTATCTGTTAGCTGCGTTGGCTGACGAGGATGGCTATCTGCACGCAACAGTCTATGAATATCCCACTCCTATGCCTCAGATAAATCAACATGTTCACGATTATAGTCTTTTGTATGGAGTAGCTCTTTTGGAGTATCTGAAGGAGACGGGGGATCGCCAGACCGCCGAGGATCTGTGGTCGGTGGTCGAGTATCAGGTGGAATTTGCACGCACATACCTCAAAGATGGAATCTACGATGTGAATAAGCAGCCTGCATGGTGGCTGGTATTTGATTGGAAGGATGATCTGAATCGTGCAACACCTATGCAGGGCTTGATGACATTCTGCATTGCCAAGAGTCTGGAGTTGGCTGAGATGTTGGGATATGAGGATCGTGCTACGGTAAAGGAGTGGAGTAAGGTGTTGGATCAAATGCGCCGAGCCTCAAAATCCAAACTCTATGACAAACAAAGGGGTGTGATGCTCTCGGGAGAGCAAGGGCAGGTATCGTATCTCTCGCAGGCGTGGATGACCTTGTCGGATACTTTCTCGCGTAAGGAGGCTCAGCGTGCTATGCGTTATGTGCTGGAGAATGAGGATACGTGCTACCCTGGCTCGCCATACGCATACCACTACATAATTGAGGCTCTCCTGCATTGTGGTATGGAGACCGAGGCGCGTGAGCTTATGTTGAAGTATTGGGGCGGTATGATCCAGAAGGGTGCCGATACCTTCTGGGAGGTATATGATCCCAAAGATGATAAGCGTTCACCCTATGGAGCACATGTGGTCAATAGTGCATGCCATGCATGGAGTTGTACGCCAGTCTATTTCATCAACAAATACAAAGATATTTTTCAACAATAAAACAATATGATTATGAGAAAGTTTTTTTCGTTGCTCGTAGCGTTGGTGCTGACGGCAATGTGTGTGGATGCAAAAGCTCCGTTGAAACCTATTAAGTCGGGCGAGAAGTGGCTCGACAATACGGGTGTTCATGTTAATGCGCATGGTGGTGGCGTCTTGTTCCACAAGGGTACATATTATTGGTTTGGAGAGAACAAGAGCGATCACACAAGTGCTGCTTTGGTGGGTGTGATGTGTTACTCATCGAAGAATCTGACCGATTGGACTCAAGAGGGTGTTGCTCTGAAGGTGGAGAATGATCCTAAGAGTGACATTGTCAGAGGATGTACCATCGAGCGTCCAAAGGTTATATACAATAAAAAGACCAAGAAGTTTGTCATGTGGTTCCACCTCGAGCTTAAAGGTCGCGGCTATGCTGCGGCGCGAGCTGCCGTTGCGGTGGCTGACAAACCCGAAGGTCCTTATAAGTTCCTCGGCTCGGGACGTGTAAACCCCGGTGTTGTGCCAATGAATATGGATGCGGCGGCTAAAGCCGAGATGGAGGCGTTGAATCCCGATGATTATAAGGATTGGTGGACTCCAAAGTGGTATAAGGCTATTGAGAAGGGCTTGTTCGTAAAGCGTGATCTTCAGGGTGGTCAGATGTCACGCGACATGACCTTGTATGTGGATGATAATGGCAAGGCATACCATATCTACTCTTCGGAGGATAACCTCACGTTGCATATTGCCGAGTTGAGCGATGATTACCTCTCGCATAATGGTCGCTATGTGCGTTTTGCTCCTGCAGGACACAACGAGGCTCCTGCTATCTTCAAGCGTAACGGCAAGTATTGGATGATCTGCTCAGGTTGCACGGGCTGGGATCCTAATGAGGCGCGTATGTTCTCTGCCGATAATATCTATGGTCCATGGACAAAGCATCCGAGCCCATGCGTAGGACCAAATGCCAAGCTTACATTTGGCGGACAGAGTACCTATATCCTGCCTGTGCAGGGTAAGAAAGATGCCTTTATATTTATGGCAGATATCTGGCGTCCACGCCATCCGAGCGATGCACGTTACATCTGGTTGCCAATCGACTTCAAGGCAGACGGTACTCCTGTAGTGGAGTGGCGCGACAGCTGGACTTTGGATTATTTTGATAAGAAGAAGTAAATTAGGCGGGCGTATAAAATAAAATATCCGAGATTCAAAAAGGATCTCGGATATTTCTTTCATTATAAGCAAAATTTTCTTAGATAGCCTTTGTGTCGTAAAGGATCTGGTTGACCTTGCGTACGGCAGCAGCTGAAGCCTCGAACTGAGCCTGCTCCTCCTTAGTAAGATCAATCTTCACGATCTTCTCGATACCCTTGCGACCAATCACTACAGGTACACCGATCATGATATCCTCCTGACCATACTCACCCTCAAGGTATGCACCGCAAGGGATGATGCGCTTCTGGTCACCCAAGATAGCCTCTACAACAGATGCAGCAGCAGCACCTGGAGCGTACCATGCTGATGTGCCCAAAAGACCTGTCAATGTAGCACCACCTACCATAGTGTCGGCAGCAACCTGCTGGAGCTTCTTCTTTGAGAGGAACTGTGATACAGGAACACCCTTGATTGTAGCCTTTGAAGTAAGTGGAATCATAGTAGTATCACCGTGACCACCGATAACCATACCGTCAACATCGTGGATGTTAGCACCTGTAGCCTTAGCCAAGTAGCAACGGAAACGTGAAGAATCCAAAGCACCACCCATACCGATTACGCGGTTCTTGGGAAGACCTGTTGACTTGAGAGTAAGGTATGCCATTGTATCCATTGGGTTAGATACGATAACGAAGATAGCACGTGGAGAGTGAGCCAAAGCCTGAGAAACTACGCTCTTAACGATGTTCGCGTTAGTGCCGATCAACTCCTCACGAGTCATACCTGGCTTACGTGGAATACCTGAAGTTACAACGATAACGTCAGAGCCCGCAGTCTTCTTATAGTCGTTTGTGCACCCTGTGAGCTTAGTCTTGAAATCTGTTGTAGCTGAAGCCTGATACATATCGAGCATCTTACCCTCAGAAAGACCCTCCTTGATATCGATCAATACTACCTCGTCTGCTACGTTGCGTGCTGCAAGTACATTAGCGCAAGTTGCGCCCACCATACCAGCACCGATAACTGTTACTTTTGACATAATTTTCTTTTTGTTTTATTGGTTTAATACTTTATCCGATCAACTCTGCATAAGCCTCAGAAGAGAGAAGTGCATCATACTCTGCTGGATCTGAAACCTTAACTTTGACCATCCAACCCTCGCCGTATGGATCTGAGTTAACCAACGCAGGATCTGCATCTACAGCCTCGTTGAACTCCACGATCTCGCCTCCTACAGGCAAGAATGCGTCACTAACGGTCTTAACAGCCTCGATAGAACCGAAAACCTCACCCGCAGCCAAAGTCTCGCCTACGGTTGGAACGTCAACAAATACAATGTCACCCAGCTGGCTCTGAGCGAAATCAGTAATGCCTACATAGGCATACTCTCCTTCGATACGACACCACTCGTGGTCGTTCGAATACTTAAGTGTAGAAGGAATATTCATAGTAGTATATGTTTGTATGTTTTTGTTGCCTGCTTAATCTATCGCTCGCCTAAGCGCTTTGTCTGCACGAAGCGAAAGAGTCTTAGGACATAATTACGCAATATCCATACAAAGATAGGATTATTTTCTTTATATTGCTACGTTTTGGGGCTAAATTTGAAGGCTATTTATTAATTATTTAGCACAAATTCGACCTCTTTAAATAAAAATTGACATTCCGAACCATCTTTTCGCTCTATTCTCAAAGCTCCCTGCTGCTCGACTCCAAGAATCCTTCCTTCAAATAACTCGCCATCGGGCAGAGCGTAGGTGTGCCACTCGTTTAGGCGGTAAAGCAACGAGTTGTAATCAGCGATCAGACGCTCTGGCTGATTCTGACGCAACATATCGTAGCGAGTCATGAGCGATTCGAGGAAAACTTGAAGTACTTGCTCTCTATCAAACTCCTTGCCTTTGAGCAATGCCATTGAGGTAGGGTTGGGGAGCTTGGGCGAGAACTCTTGCTGATTGACATTTATCCCTATGCCTGCTATGGCTCGCGAAAGCTCAGAACCCTGCAATTTGTGTTCCATGAGTATGCCGACAATTTTCTTGTCGCCCACATATATGTCGTTAGTCCATTTTATGCGTGCCTCAATACCGAATCGGAGGAGTGTATCGACCATGCTCAAGGCGATAACTCTGAGCAACATAAACTGATCTTGCGGAGCCAGAAAAGTTGGCTCAAGCAGTACCGAGAATGTGAGGTTTTTACCCTCTTCACTCTCCCAGCTATGTCCTCGCTGACCACGTCCCGCGCTCTGTCGTTCAGCCCATATCACATCGCCCTCGTGATAGGAGGGTTGGGTGGCTTGATCGTTGGTGGAGCTTAACTCCTGAAAATGGTAAATCATTTCTCTGATGCAAAATATTTCCACAATGGTGCCGCGTGCAGGCACTGTATGATCTGATCTGAGTGAAGAAGCTCCAAGACCTCATCCTTACTCATCAGGTGTACTTCGATATCTTCGCCCGCCTCGGTATGTTGCTCAGCGATGCGTTCCACATTGGTGGCAAGGAAAGTGTATGCAAAATTGTTGTGGTTTGTAGGATTTGGTGATGTGATCATAAACTCATGCCACTCTCCGCCACCATAACCAGTCTCCTCCAAAAGCTCTCGCTGGGCACTCTGCAACACGGTCTCGCCCTGCTCGCAACACCCTGCCACCAACTCGAAGTGAGTCTGCCCTAAGGCGTGGCGATATTGGCTGATCATCACAAACTCTTTATCTTTGGTGATGGCTATCACATTTACCCAATTGGGGAACTCGAAGATATACCACTCAGGCACGATGGCTCCTGTGGGTAGTTCTACCTTTTCGCGTCTTACGGTGAACCATGGGCGATTAGCCAGATACTCGCTACTGAGTACCTTCCATGGGCGATGAAGGGGCTTTTTCATAGGGTTTATTGCTTGTTTTTGGTGTTTTAATGTGTAAAGATAGATAAAAAATAGGATAACCATTATGCATAAAACCAAAAATTCATACCTATGTAGCCGATTATACAATATATAGATAGAAAGATGAAGGTTTATAAGTTTGGAGGTGCTTCGGTGCGAAATGCCGATGGAGTGAGAAATTTGCGTCATATCGTAGATGGCGAGCAGGAGTTGTTTATCGTGGTTTCTGCTATGGGTAAAACCACAAATGCTTTGGAGCGAGTGTTTTCTCACATGCAGAAGGGCGAAAAAGAGGCTGCCAATCAAGAGATAAAACAGATTCAGGCGTATCATGCCGAGATTATCAACGATTTGTGGGGCGAGCCAACCGAGATTAACGAAGTGACATTACTTTTCGGGCAGTTGCGTACCATCATCAACGATATCAAGTATCGCAAGGCAGATGCTGAATTGTGGTACGATACGATCGTGGCTTTCGGAGAGTTGATCTCGACCACAATTATCTCGAAATATCTCAACCACACAGGTCTGCGCAATCGTTGGATTGATATGCGTACAACTTTTATCACCAACCAACGTCATAAGGATGCAAATGTCGATATCAAGGCTTCGCGTATGCGCTTGATGGCTTCGTTGGAGAATACGGGTGTGGATGTTTTCGTAGGACAGGGATTTATCGGTGCGGCACCTGATGGTACAACTACCACTTTGGGACGCGAGGGCTCAGATTACTCAGCGGCTGTGGTTGCCCACATTCTGGATGCTGAGTCAATGTCAGTTTGGAAGGATGTTGAGGGAGTGTTAAATGCCGATCCTAAGATCTTTAAGGATGCTGAGAAGATTGATGCATTGAACTACCTTGATACCATCGAGTTGGCGTATAGCGGTGCGCAGATCATTCACCCGAAGACTATCAAGCCATTGCAAAATAAGGGTATTCCGTTGTATGTCCGTCCGTTTGGTGACAAGACCAAGCCTGGAACAGTGATTAATGCCGACACGCCACACGCAACGATGCCGATTTTGATCTATAAGCGTGATCAGGTGTTGCTGATTGTCCGCTCAAAGGATTTCTCGTTTGTGATGGAAGAGAAGTTTGCAGTAATCTTCTCGTTGTTAGAGCGTTTCCGCATCAAGACACACCTGATCAACAACTCGGCTGTCGATTTGGGTCTTTGTGTCGATTCGTCATGGCATATTGAGGATTTGATTAAGGCTTTGGAGGCTGAGGATTTTGAGGTTGAGCTGCACGACAATGTAGGTTTGTTAACAATTCGCAACTACACAGATGATCTCTATCAGCGTTATGTGCGTCAGCAGAATCATATTGTACGTCAGATTAATCCTGAGTCAGTTCGTGTGGTGTTACGCGATCCTAAGTTTTAGTCATAGCATATAATAATAAAAACGTCTGAGTTTTTTGAAACTCAGACGTTTTTGTTTACAGAGTGCTGTGAATTAGATTATTCTAATTTACCTGTTTGTTTTCAGATGCTAAGTGTTCGGGAGCTGCAGCCTCCATCTCGTTATGCATGGCTACCATTTCTATGGCTTCCGAAGCTGCCGTACAATCTCCAATGGTGATAGGCATGTTCCATGCGATTTGCAACTTCATCAACCCATCGAGCAGAGCCCTATATTCGGGAGAGTTATCTGGCTCCAAGAGGATGATTACGGCATCTACATCGGTATATTCGGCAAAGAACTGAGTCACCATTGCGGCGTTATAGACTCTGGGTGCATGGCGAAGCAGGATATTCTGCTCTACGCATCCCATTGCCTTGAGACTCTCTTTGGCTGCCGATAGATTGCCATGTGCAAATTCACTTTGCTCATCAACTATCACTATACCTACTTTATATTGTGCCATAGCCACTCAGGTGCTATCCCCTCGTCTGAAAACAGAAGGCGTATGAACTACTAAAGATTCTTCTCTGCCTCGCGAGCGTCATAAGAAGAAGAGTAAGACTCCTTGATAGTCTTGTAAAGCTCCTTAGCCTTCTCCTCCTGACCCAACTCCTTGTAAACCAACGCAGCCTTGCGCAAGTACATAGGTGTAGTGAACTCGTTTTCGCTGAGTTTTGCTGCCTGCTCGAAGAGTGTAGCAGCCTTTTCATACTCCTTCTTCTCTACTGCGATCTCAGCCTTGATACCTGCTGCCATAGCGTTAACTACGTCACCTGGGATACCATCTACTGCTGAGTACTTCTCGATATACTTCTGTGCTGCATCGAAATCACCAAGACGCAAGTTGCAAGCTGCAGCGTAAAGGTTAGCAAGGTTACCTGCTGGAGTGTTTGCATACTCATCTGCTACCTCAGCAAAACCTGGGGCAACCTCGTCACCGTTGAGAGCCAATGCAAAGTCTGCATTCTGCTGCTCAAAACGATACTGTGCTTGATAAAGCATCTCCTGTGCCTTGTTCATGCGTGGCTCTGAAACGAGCTTCTTGTAACCAAAGATAGCTGCTGCCAATACGAAGATAACAACGATAGCTGCAACTACCATCTTACTGTGTTTCTCAAAGAAATTTTCAGTCTGCTCCTGTGCATTCTGGAGCATCTGCTCTTCAGGTGTCAATACCTCTTTTGCCATAAATTTTATCTTTTTAGTTAATATTCATTTGATTCAATTTGCAAAAGTAAAATAAAAAAAGCAAAAAAACGCATATTCGGCACTTTAAATTGTAATTCGGAGTGGGTAAAAGCCGTAAAACTCATGAAAAATTGTAACTTTGTCGTGCAAATATATTTTGTTATGTGGTTAAAGAGGCTTTCGCTCATAAATTTTAAGAATATTCGTCAGGCAGATATTGATCTATCTGAGCGTTTTAACTGCTTTGTGGGAGATAACGGTGCAGGTAAGACCAATGTGTTGGATGCGGTGTATTATCTCTCGATGTCCAAGTCGGCATTTACCATGACCGATGGGCAAAGTGTAAGCCATGGCGAAGACTTCTTTGTAGCCGAAGGAACTTATGTTGCTGAGTCTGAGCGTCAGGAGAGTGTGAATTGCACGTTCTCTCGCAAGGGAGGTAAAATCCTGAAGCGTAATGGCAAGGAGTATGATCGTTTGGCAGATCATGTCGGGAGCTTCCCTTTGGTGATCGTATCACCACGCGATACGGAGCTTATCATGGATGCTGCCGATGAGAGGCGCCGTTATCTCAATGGCTTTATCTCGCAGCTCGACCGATCGTATCTGGCATCGATGATGCGATATAATGCGGTGTTGGCGGAGCGAAATCGTTTTTTGAAGGGCTCTTCGGATGAGCAGATGTTGCTAATTTATGATATGCAGCTTGCCGAGCATGGCACAAAGGTCTATGAGCGCAGAGGTGCTGTTGTGGAGCAGATGCGAGGCTTGGTCGAGGAGTATTATCGTTATCTTTCGGAGGATAAGGAGACGGTCGAGATAGCCTATCGCTCGGAGCTTGAGCAGATGCCACTCTCGGAGTTGTTGTTGCGCTCGCGCGAGCGAGATATCATCAATCAGTTTACTTGCTCGGGAGTGCATCGTGATGATCTGATATTTAAGATCGGAGGCTATCCACTCCGTAAGTATGGCTCTCAAGGGCAGCAGAAATCTTTTTTGATGGCACTTAAGTTGGCACAATTCCGTATGCTTGCGGAGCATACTCAGGAGCGACCTATATTGTTGTTGGACGATTTGTTCGATAAGTTGGATATCGGGCGCGTGCAACGTCTTCTGAGTTTAGTCTCTGCCGAGGAGTTTGGGCAGATCTTCATAACCGATTGCAATAAGTTGCGTTTGGAGGATACGTTGCTTTCGGCAGGCGTAGAGTATAAATTATTTAAGGTAGAGGCAGGAGAGGTGATGCTATGAGACGAACCAAAACTATGATAGTGGGGGATGTGCTCAAGGAGTTTTTCTCCCGACCATACGTTGCCGCTAAGGTTGCTGAGGGGCGTTTGCCTGATACATGGCGCGAGATAGTGGGTGACAGGGTTGCTGATCTGACTACGAGTTTGAAGTTGGAGAATCATGTTCTGACGGCACATATCTCCTCAAGTGTTGTCCGCTCAGAGTTGTTTTACCGCCGCGAGAGTCTGATGCAAGAGATTAATCGTTTGTCGGGCGTGCGATTAGTCAATGTGGTGATTATAAGGTAGAAAGGCTTATATTTATGTTAAGAGGTTATTCCACACGGAATAGCCTCTTTTTGTGTCTATACCATTCCTCATATCACAACAAAAAAGGCCCACCCGAAGGTGAGCCTGAAACTTTGTTTCGTTATAATTACTTAACGATAACTACACGGTTAGTGCTGTTGATTGGGAAGATGTTCTGTGAAGAACCAACACCCTTCCAAGTCAACTGATCCTTGTTTACACCCTGCTCTACGAGGTAATCGTAAACAGCCTTAGCACGCTTCTCAGAGAGCTTCTGGTTGTACTCTGGAGTACCAGTCTCATCGTCAGCATGACCTACGAGTGTAAATACCTGATCCTTTGGAGCAGCTGCGATAGTCTCAGCCAAAATCTGCATTGAAGACTTAGCACGGTCCAAAAGACGTGCGCTGTTGAGGTTGAAGAACAAAGCTGTAGAAGAAACTACAGAGGTCTTACGCTTAGCCAACTCAGCACGCAAAGCCTCGTTGTCCTTCAAAGCCTGATCTGTAGCAGCCTTCTGAGCAGCCAAACGCTCTGCGAGCTTGCCCTCGTTGCGGTGTGCGTCAGCCAAACCAGCCTCCAAAGCTGCGATAGCTGCTAAGTAACCGTCAACCTCCTCCTGTGAGTAAGCCTTATCCCAGTCACGCTTGTTGAAACGGTATGCTACGCCCAATGTAGCAGCGTAGATCTGACCATACTTACCGATGTTGCTAGATGCAATAGCTGCAGGCATGTCACGACCTGGAGCAAGAGTAGCCTTCAACTCAAGGTTGATATCCAACTGCTTGCAAACACGGAATGTGTTGATCAAACCACCAGTTGCAGCGAAACCTGTTGCAGTCTCAGTATCAACGTTTACACAGCTAACACCGAAACCTGCGAACAACTTAGCGTAGTAAACACGATCCTCACGGTAACCACCGATCCAGTTAGAAAGGTTCAATACACCGTCAAAGTGTGGCATTACCCAGCTACTTGTACGGTCTTCAGAAGAGTTAAGCTTACCTCCTGTAACCTGAAGACGTGCACCTACGATTGGGTTGAACCACTTTGTGAGGTTACCCTCAATCTGCCAACCGAGGTCACCTACTGAACGCTGGTTATCAACGCCACCCAACTCATTCCAAGCTGTAGCGTTAACACCACCAGCCAAACCAATCTCCCAGTTTGACCAGAAACCGTTGTTCATTATACCCTTCCAGCGGAGACCCTCAGCTGAATTCTCCTGAGCGAAAGCGCCCAAAGAGATCGCTACCATAGCGATAGAAAGTAAAATCTTTTTCATAATTTAATTTTAGTTTATTGTGCTGTGAATTAATAAACTTGTTTACACATAATTTCTAAATATAACCTGCAATCGGCTCATACTCAGTTAGATGCCCTTGTGTGCGCCTTTTGTAGATCTATATTCAAATGCAAAGTTGTGAATAAAATTACAAAAAAACAAGAAATATTATAATTTTTTAGCTTTTTTATCCACTTCTTTCGGCTCGTTTTAACCGCACTTAGAGTATCCGCATGACATACAAGTCAGACAACCGTTCTGATATGCCATCTCCTCCTGTCCACACTGAGGACATTTGCCCTTTGACTTAGTTCCGTCTGCGATATACTGTTTGAGGGCACGTTGCACACCATTCTTCCAAGTGTTGATGCTCTCGCTGTTGAGGTGCAAACCGTCAATCAGATGAACAACCTTGTCGATAGGCATGCCATGACGCAATACGCCCGAAATCAACTTCGCATAGTTCCAGAACTCCTCATCGAACAGACGTGAGATACCTCCGATAGTGTTGATATAGCCATAGCGGTCAGCATATTGGAAGTCGTAACGCTTCGAGCCATCCTCTTCGCGAACCTTTATGATCCAGCCCTTGGTGATCTTGCGAGGGATATACATAGCGTCCTCCTCGATCTTACCCGTAAAGATCTCGTATGGACGACCATCCTGAATACCCACAAATGCGATCCAGTCCTCGCTGCCATTCTTGAATCGTACAATGTCGGCAGGGATTGATTTAGGACGTTTGTTGAGGTTAGGACTCTTGCAGCCAGCCATGTCGGCTTTCTTCTTAGCATCCACTAAAACACCTTCACGGCAGCCGTCACGATATACTGTTACGCCCTTACAGCCACACTCCCATGCTGTACGATATACATTGGCAACCAACTCCTCCGAAACATCGTGAGGAAGGTTTACTGTAACCGAGATAGAGTGGTCAACCCACTTCTGGATAGCACCCTGCATACGAACCTTTGCCACCCAATCGATATCGTTGGCAGTAGCACCATGGTAAGGTGAAGCCTCCAACCACTTGTTGAGCTCCTCGTCAGAGATTGTCTGCAACTTAGAAGTGTCATAGCCATTCTTCTCCAACCACTTCACGAATTGGTGGTGATATACATAGTATTCCTCAAACTTCTCGCCTGTCTGGTCGATGAAAGTTGCCACCTTATCTCTATCTGAAGGGTTGATCTTGCGGCGGCGTTTATATACAGGACGGAACACAGGCTCAATACCAGACGTTGTCTGAGACATGAGTGATGTAGTACCTGTTGGGGCGATGGTCAACATTGCGATATTGCGGCGACCATGCTTCTCCATTTGAGCATAAAGCTCGGGATCTGCCTCCTTAATGCGCTCGATCATTGGATTACCCTTCTCGCGCTCGGTGTCATAAATAGGGAATGCGCCACGCTCCTCAGCCATCTTAACTGATGCACGGTAAGCCTCTACAGCCAATGTGCGATGTACGCTTACAGCGAAGTCGATAGCCTCATCAGAACCATATCTTAAGCCCAATGCTGCCAACATATCACCTTCGGCGGTAATGCCGAGACCTGTACGGCGACCCTTCAATGCCATCTCCTTGATCTTTTTCCAAAGCTCATACTCAACCTTGCGGATATCCTCCTCTTCTGGGTCTGAGGCTACCTTATTGATAATTTGCTCAACCTTCTCCAATTCCAGATCGATGATATCATCCATCATGCGCATAGCCTTAGCAACGTGCGTGCGGAAGAGCTCGAAGTTAAACTTAGCATCCTTGGTGAAAGGATTATCTACGTAACTAAGCAAGTTCAGTGCCAACAATCGGCAACTGTCGTATGGGCACAATGGAATCTCGCCACAAGGGTTGGTGGAAACGGTGTTGAATCCCAAATCGGCATAGCAATCGGGCACGCTCTCACGGATGATAGTATCCCAGAAGAGTACACCTGGCTCAGCCGACTGCCATGCATTGTGGATAATCTTCTCCCACAACTTTTTGGCATCGATATCAGTGGTGAGCTTAGGCTCTGAAGAGTTTATAGGGAACTGCTGGCGGTAGGTGCGACCCTCGGCAGCAGCACGCATGAATTCATCATCAATCTTGATCGATACGTTGGCACCAGTAACCTTACCCGACTGAGTCTTGGCATCGATAAACTTCTCGGCATCGGGGTGCTTGATCGAGAGCGAAAGCATCAAAGCTCCGCGGCGACCATCTTGAGCCACCTCGCGAGTAGAGTTTGAGTAACGCTCCATGAAAGGAACGATACCTGTCGATGTGAGAGCCGAGTTGAGTACAGGTGTGCCTGTAGGACGAAGCTCCGAAAGGTCGTGACCTACACCGCCACGGCGTTTCATGAGCTGTACTTGCTCCTCATCCATACGGAAAATACCACCGTATGAGTCGGCGTGTTTGTTATTACCGATAACGAAGCAGTTTGAGAGCGAAGCAATCTGCAGATTGTTACCGATACCCGTCATAGGACCTCCCTGTGGGATGATATAACGGAAATGGTCGAGCAGAGAGAAGATCTCCTCCTTGCTCATCGGATTAGGATATTTCTGCTCGATGCGTTCCAATTCGGCTGACAAGCGGTGGTGCATCTGCTCAGGATTAGATTCGTAGATATGACCATACGAATCCTTCAGCGCATATTTGCTCACCCATACTGTCGCGGCCAATTCATCGCCGGCGAAATACTCCTTCGATGCCGCCACGGCATCGTTGTAGCTCACCTCAGTGAGTGCTGATGGTTTTTTTGACATGACTCTATTTTGTATTATTTATATTATTTCTTCTCTCTTAAAAAGTTGTCACCCACCCAGTCTAATGAAGTGGGGATAATCCGACTATACAAAGATCTGAAAAAATGAAGCTAAAAACCTCTTTTTCTTTTGAAGTTTTCAACACCTTCTCCACAAATCGAAAAAAGATGCGTCAGGTGTGTGCCTGACGCAATATTTGGGTTTTGTGAGAAAATTTGATTCTCTACTTGGCGAGTATGGCGTCAATCTCGACCTTTGCTCCCATAGGGAGTTTGGCAACCTCATAGCAAACGCGGGCAGGCATATTCTCGGTAAAGAACTGAGCATACACTCCGTTCATGGCTGCGAAGTCGGCAATATCATCCAACAATACCGATACCTTTACCGCATCGCTTAACTCATAACCAGCCTCCTTGGCGATATGGCTCAGGTTGGTGAGTGATTGACGAGTCTGCTCCTCGATGGTCTCTGGCATCTTGCCTGTCGATGAGTCGATTGGCAACTGACCTGAGATATAGAGTGTGCCGTTAGCCTCTACTGCTTGAGAGTATGGACCTACGGCTTTAGGGGCGAGTGGTGAAGCAATGATCTTTTTCATAATTTCAGAGTTTTTATATACCTTTATATTAATAAATATTTCCAATCGGTAGAACAAAGATACGAAAATAATCTATCTTTGCACTATTAACGGCAAGAAGTTTGTCATGTTTTTTTAGAAATATTATAGAGTTTGGGTTACTTTTTTTAGTAGAGATGAAAAGATTTTTGGTTTTGGCACTGATGGCTATTTTGACAGCCTCGATTGCAGCGGGATGCTGTGCGTGCCGTAAAGGTAAAAATAATAAGCCTCTTGTGGGTACCACATGGCAACTTAAACGTATGATGGGGCGCGATTTGCAACTCAAGCCCGAGCAATTTGTCTTTACCTTCTCTGCAGATGGCCGTTTTACGGGAGCAGGAGCTTGTAATCGTATGATGGCAGATTATAAGAGCAGTGACAAAGGCGTGATGCAGATCGGTGCGTTGGCTGGAACTCGCAGAATGTGTCCTGATCAGGCTCTGGAGGCGGAGTTTACCAAAATTATATCGCAGATCACACACTATGAGGTCGATGGCGATATGTTGTTGCTTCTGAGTAATGGCGAATTGCAGGCGATTTTGCAGGCTGTAAAGTAAAGATAGCTTTTTAGGTATTAAATAGGATGCGAATCTAAAGGATTTGCGTCCTATTTTTTTATGGCGTCTGGAAGTTGATATTTTGTAAAATTGTTTTGCTCTTGACAAGAGATATAATCTTCTTTTGTCAAGAGCTATCTTTAGAGAATCCAATGTTCACTTACGATGGGTTTGTGATGAGGAATGATGTAAGTATTTATAACGCTATAAATATATTTTATATGTAAAAGATGATGATGTAGTTAATTTTTTATAACTTTATACAAAATTTTGAGCTTATGAGATACCTAAAACTATTTATGCTAATGCTGACCTGCTTCATCTTTTCGTGTAGCAGTAGCGAGGATGATGGTGGTGGCGCCACATCGGGAAGTGTGTTTGAAATAGAGGAGAGTGAGTTGGTACAAAACGTTGGTAAGAATGCTTCTACGTTGTTAATTCCTGTGAAAACAGATTTGAAGGCTGAGCAATGGGACGTAGCCTCTGATGCAAGTTGGTGCAGGGCTGGTAAGTCATGGGACGGAAAAAATATTGAGGTCTCGGTTGAGTCCAGCGAAGAAGTTGATATTCGTAGTGCGAATATTACGGTAAACTCTACTGTAAAGAGTTACACCATAACAATAAAACAACTTGGTTACGGACCTGCAATTCTTCTGAAATCTATACCTAATTTGGTAAAGACAATTGCCGTAGAGGGTGGTAAACAGGAGATTGTAGTAACGACCAATGTGGATTATACAGTCTCTGCTCCCGATGCCAATTGGGTAAAAGAGTTTGTTAGCAGCTCTTCTACCAGAGGTTTTGAGAACTATACTCATAACTATACGGTAGAGAAGAATCAGAGCTTCGAGGAGCGTACTGCTTCAATTACGTTTTCGGATAATAGACAAGGCGTAAAAGATGAGGAGAAGGCTAAATCGGTAACTCTTGTATTTAAGCAGGAGGCGATGGATGGAGAGCCTTCGGATGTTGAGGTTGAAGGCGATATTAAGTTGAATGTCACTGGAGGACAAGCCAATCAGGAGCAGTCGGGTGCCAACAATGAGTTCAGATACTCTTACGATGGTAACAAGGATACGCATTACCACTCGCCTTGGGGTGCAAATACCACATGGCCTGTAATTTTGGAGTATTATTTTGATGGCAGCAAAGCTCTGGACTATATAATTTATCATTCGCGTAACGGAAATGGTAACTTCGGGCAGTTCAAGCTATATGTGGCTACGCAAGCAAACGAGAATTATGAGTTTGTAAGCGAGTATGACTTGAAGGGTGCGGGTGGTTCGAGCCGAATCGATCTTCCATCTCGAATCGAAGGCGTGAAGAAGGTGAAATTTGAGGTGCTAAGCGGAAGTGGTGATGGCACGGGTAACACATACGCCAGCTGTGCAGAGATGGAGTTCTATCTCAAAAATACGGAGAAGAGCTTGGATGCTCAGTTGTTGGGTGTCTTTACTGATTTGACTTGCTCTGAGCTGAAGGAGGGTGTTTCGGATGAGGATATATTAAGTTTGCCTGCATATTTTGCCAAATTGGCAATGACTATCCGTGATGGATTGTATTCTGATTACGAGAAGGAGTTTCGTATTCAGGAGTACAAGGCTTATAGCAATCCTGCTGATGCGGCAGAGAAGTTTATGACCAAGAAATATACAATGTTGGATAATCCAACAGGTATCACTGTAAAGCAGGGCGATGAAATCATCATTTTGGTAGGCGATACCTATGGTCATAGCATAAGTGTGCAAAATGTCGGCGAGGAGCAGACCAATTTTGGCGCAGACAATAGTTATGTGCAGACCGAGGCTACGGGTGACCCATATTTCTTGGAGTCGGGTGTAAATAAGATCAAGATCAATAAAACCGGTATGTTGTTCATTATTTATCATGCCGATTTGACCACAAACCCTAAACCTATCAAGATTCATATTCCGATTGATTGTGGCGAGGTTGCTGGTTATTGGGATCTGGAGAAGCATAAGACAAACGCAAAGTATAAGGAGCTGATCAGCAAATCAAACTATAAGTATTTCTGCGTGCGCGGCGAGCGAATGATCTTCTATTTCCACCGCGATAAGATGAAGACCGCTGTGCCAGAGGATATCAATTCTGCTATTAGTTTGTGGGATGATATTGTAAGATGGCAGCATGAATTGATGGGATTCGATGATGTATTCCCTGCTCAGATGAACAACCACTTGTTTGCTATTTCGCCTGAGGGTAGTTATATGTGGGCGAGTGATTATCGAGTAGCGTTTGTCTATACTTATTTGGATAATATCCTTTTGAAGAATAATGTGATGGCTCAAAAGGATAACGCTTGGGGTCCTGCTCATGAGATCGGACATATTCATCAGAAGGCGATCAATTGGCCAAGTTGTACGGAGTCATCGAATAATCTGTTCTCGAATCTGATCCTTTATAAGTTAGGCAAGTATTGTTCTCGAGGCAGATCTTTGGATAAGTTGGCACGTGCCAGATTCGAGGATGGCAATAGTTGGTTCAATTTGGGTGAGGGCTTTGAGTCGGCTTATCAAGGCGAGGCTCCTGATCTTCACTTGCGTATGCATTGGCAGTTGTTTAACTACTATCATCGTTGTGGCTATATGACTGATTTCTGGCCTAAGATGTTCAAGGCTCTGCGTGAGACTCGCATCGTGGAATCTGATCCTGGAGCTGCTCAGATGTTATTTGCACGCACAGCATGTGAGGTTGCAAATGAGGATTTGACAGATTTCTTTGAGATGTGGGGATTCTTCGTGCCTGTGAATAATAAGACCTTGGAGCAGTATGGTACATGGAATTACAATGTAACTCAAGCGATGATTGATCAGACCAAGGCTTATATGGCAACATTCCCAAAGAAGGCTGCTCCATTCCAGTACTTGGAGGATCGTAAGAGTGGTGATGTTGGATTAGATGTAGATCCGGGTAATGTGGGTTATTATACTCAGTTCAAGGATAATCAGAAGATTACCAAGACCATTACTCATACTCGTAGCGGTCAGAGTATCAGCATCAAGGATGGTGATGAGGCGGTAGCTTTTGAGCTGTATAAGAATGATAAGCTGGTATTCTTCTCTAATAAGTTTAACTTCTCCGTTCCTTCTGCCATTACATTGGATGATAGCGTAACGGTGAAGGCGGTTCAAGCCGATGGAGAGAGAATCGTTGTAGAGTAGTTTTTTCGATAGAGAGTTCTTAAAAGTTAAGGAGCTGTCCAACAAGCACGTTGGACAGCTCCCTTGTTTTTCGCCTGTGAGTTAGTTCTTAAATATCAAACCATTCTCATCGGCATCAATTTTAATCTCACTCTCTTGGCTTACCTTGCCTGCCAGAATCTGCTTCGATAGGGTGTTGATCACCTCGCGTTGCAAGACTCGCTTTACAGGTCGGGCTCCAAACATCGGATCATATCCTACTTTGGCGATATACTCCTTGGCAGCGTTGCTGTACGAAAGCTCGATTCCGTTTTCGTGTAGCATGCGGCGAATGATCGAGAATTGGATATCTACAATCTGCTCAATATCTCGTTTCGAGAGTGGCTCAAACATCACTATCTCATCTATTCGATTCAAGAACTCAGGTTTGAGTTGCATTTTGAGCATCTCCACCACATCCTCCTTGGTGCGCTCGACCACATCTTCGGAGAGTGACTCTCCATCGAATGCCTTGGCGAAGTTCTCTTGTATGATGTGAGAACCCATGTTCGAGGTCATGATGATAATAGAGTTGCGGAAATCCACCGTACGTCCCTTGTTGTCGGTCAAACGTCCATCATCCAATACCTGTAACAATATGTTAAAGACATCGGGGTGAGCCTTCTCGATCTCATCGAGCAGTACCACCGAATATGGCTTGCGGCGTACCGCCTCAGTGAGCTGACCACCCTCATCATAGCCTACATATCCTGGAGGCGCACCTACCAGACGCGAAACGCTGTGTCGCTCCTGATATTCGCTCATGTCGATACGTGTGATCATCTGCTCATCGTTGAATAGGAATTCTGCCAAAGCCTTTGCCAACTCGGTTTTACCTACTCCCGTAGTGCCGAGGAAGATAAACGATCCAATAGGCTTGCGGGCATCGCTCAATCCTGCACGAGAACGGCGTACGGCATCGGAAATTGCCTCGATGGCGTGTTGCTGACCTACCACTCTCTTATGCAACTCAGCCTCCATGTTGAGCAGCTTCTCTCTCTCGGAAGAGAGCATACGTGTGACGGGGATGCCTGTCCAGCGGCTTACAATCTCGGCAATATCCGATGAGTCAACCTCCTCCTTGATCATGGCTTCACCGTTTTGTGTGGTCATGCGAAGTTGTTCCTCAAGTGCTTCGATCTGCTTCTGAGCCTCCACGATTTTTCCGTAACGAAGCTCCGCCACGCGACCATAATCGCCTTGACGCTCTGCTTGCAGTGCCTCGATCTTGTACTGCTCGATAGAGTCCTTGTTGCTCTGAATCTTCTGCAGGAGGTCTCTCTCGCCTTGCCACTTGGCTCTCAGGGCTGCCTCCTTGGATTTAAGCTCCTCGATATCGCGAGTCAGATTTTCCACTCGCTTCTCATCATTCTCTCGGCGTATTGCCTCACGCTCAATCTCCAACTGGCGTATGCGGCGATCCAGATTGTCTATATCCTCTGGTACGGAGTTCATCTCCAGACGCAGGTGCGCAGCAGCCTCGTCAATCAGGTCAATTGCCTTGTCGGGCAAGAAACGCGAAGTGATGTATCGGTGCGAAAGCTCCACAGCCGAAATTATGGCTTCATCCTTGATTCTCACCTTGTGGTGATTCTCATAACGCTCCTTGAGACCTCGCAAAATCGAAATTGCATCTTCGGTCGTAGGCTCATCGACCATAACCTTCTGGAAACGGCGTTCCAAAGCCTTGTCTTGCTCAAAATATTTCTGGAACTCATCAAGGGTAGTTGCTCCTATGGTGCGCAAATCACCTCGTGCCAAAGCTGGCTTGAGGATGTTGGCTGCATCCATCGCTCCGCTTGACTTACCAGCTCCGACCAGCGTGTGGATCTCATCGATGAAGAGCAGAATCTCTCCATCGCTGGCAATGACCTCCTGCACTACACCTTTGAGTCGCTCCTCGAACTCTCCCTGATACTTCGCTCCAGCAACCAATGCTCCCATGTCGAGCGAGAAGATGAGCTTCGATTTTAGGTTTTCTGGCACATCGCCATTTATTATACGGTGGGCAATTCCTTCGGCAATAGCAGTCTTACCGACTCCAGCCTCGCCGACAAGTATCGGATTGTTTTTCGTACGGCGCGAGAGAATCTGCAATACGCGGCGGATCTCATCATCTCGCCCGATGACGGGATCGAGTTTGCCTTGACGTGCCAACTCGTTGAGGTTGATGGCATACTTGCCCAAGGCGTTAAACTCCTGTGAAGAGGTTTGTGAATCTACGGTAGCACCTTTGCGGAATGAGCGTATTGCCTCCACAATCTCCTTTTCGGTGGCTCCCGCCTGCTTCAAAATTGTAGCCCACTCGCCCTTCTCGGCAACAAGACCGAGGAGAAGATGCTCTACCGAAGCGTATTTGTCGTTAAAGGTACGGGTGAAGTCAACTGCGCGCTGAATCACCTTTGATGAGTCCGCCGAAAAGTATTGCTCTGAGTTGGAGCCCGATACCTTTGGCATAGAGTTCAGGCGTGAAGCAACCTGCTCACGAAGTTGAGGTAGATTTACGCCGACACGCCCCAATAGAAATGCTCCTAAAGAGTCATCCTCCGAGATAATCACGCTGAGCAAATGCATTGGCTCAACGGCTTGCTGACCACGCTCACGTGCAAGAGAGAATGCCGCCTGCAAGACCTCCTGCGCTTTAATAGTTAAAGAGTTAATGTTCATAGCTTTTATTATGTTTTTGTCTTTCGTTCTGCTCTCATATTAAGCAAAACCTTTGCCATGAACCCAAATCGAACATTTTTGTGTGTGCTTTGGCAGAAGTTGGCAGATATTTATGACAATATACGACATTGTGGCACTCTTGTGGCAGAACCCCGAGTCGGCAGATATGAAAAATGCGGTCAACCCCTTATGGTCAACCGCATCGCGAAGTTTAAAGTTTTATTAGGATAGAAGTTTTCTCAAAAATTATCTGCCTTGTGCCATACGTTCCTGCATCATGTCGTACTCCCTTCTCCATGTAATGGCGCAGATAAGGATCGACAAAACGGCAGCCACGATAAACATCCAGAATGTAACACCCCAACCCAATGAAGCGTTGCCTGCAACCTGACCGATGACGATCTTCGAAAGTACAGCATCACCAAACAGATAGCCGAACAAGGCAACGAATCCAGCCGCTGTGCCAGCCGCATTTTTCGGAACGAAGCTGAGGGTCTGTATGCCGATCAGAGCAATAGGACCATAAAGAGCGAAGCCTGTAATAGAGAGCGAGATATAGACAATCCATTTCACCACGTTCTCCGAGCCAAGCATCATGCCCAAGGTATCGGCTTACCAATAGCACAATATGCCGAGCAGCACCATGACCATGGCGATAACGTTGACAGGTGCGCAACGACCAGCGAAGAATCTCGATGCCATCCATCCGCAGATTATAGTGCCAGGGATACCAGCGTACTCAAACAGTGAAAATGCCAAGTGGCTCTCATCGGCGTTCATTACATTCATCTCCTGAAGGTATGTGGGCGACCAGTCGCTCACGCCGTAGCGGATGAAGTAGATAAATACGTTGGCGATGGCTACCATCCAGAGTAGCTTGTTGCGGAAGATATAATCGACAAACAGACGTCTGAATGGGATTTTTATCTCCTCGCCTTTGGCAGCTTTGCGGGCGGTGAAATCCTGACGATGCTCCTCGATAGAGGGCAGACCGCACGATTCGGGGGTGTCTCGGAGTGCCCACCAGCAGAACAGAGCCAAGCATATTGCCACAATAGAGGGGGCGATGAATGCTGCTCGCCAACTCTCGGCGATACCCAGCGAGGCAAAAATAGTGATACCCATGGTTACGAGCAGAGCCAGCGATCCACCTCCAATATTATGTGAGGTATTCCAGACCGACATCTTGAAGCTGCGCTCGTTCTGCGAGAACCAATGTGCCATGATACGTCCGCAAGGAGGCCATCCCATACCCGAAAGCCAACCTACCGCCAGCATGAACGAAAACAACATTGCGCCATTTACTGCTATCGAAGCCGAGTAGGGTACCAATCCTACGCTTATCATCACCAGCGAGGCGATGATAAGACCAATGACCAAGAATTTGCGTGCATCGGAGCGATCCGAAAGGCTACCCATCAGGAATTTACTGAATGCGTAGGCGATTGGAATACCTGCCATGGCGAAACCCGCGGTCTCCTTATCCAAAAGACCTTCGGCGATCATCCCGGGTGCAGCCAACGAAAGGTTTTTACGAACCAAGTAGTAGCCTGCATATCCGAGATATGCTCCAGCAAATACCTTGATACGCATACGGCGGTATTCTGCATCTATTTTATCGGCAGCAATGAGTGGCTTAGCCGCAGGGGGAGCAAAGAAGTTAAACATAAATTATCTGGTGTTATTTTAAGAATCTGTTTTGAATTTTATTAAAAGAGTTAGTCCGTTGCTGCGAAAATTAGTTTCGGCTTCTTTGAGACTCTTTTCGGCATCTTTTCGTTTGTGCTATTTGAAAATAGCCCGCTATTACCTGCATAGCCCAAACAGAAATATGCTCGAAAAATAGTCCTCAAATAATCTCGAAATAAAATTCAAACAGATTCTAAGTTTGGGCTCTCTTTCGTTAATCTTTTACTACGATGTAGTTGTCCGAAACACTCTTGAATGCAGCAACCTGAGCGTCAATCCATGCTTGATCCTTACCCAACTCCTGAGCCATGATCTGGGCTACACGTGGTGCAACCTTCTGTGCTTCGCGAGCATCCACAAAGAGCATTCTTACTCGGCGTGCCAAGACATCCTCTACCGTATGAGCCATCTCATGACGTATTGCCCACAACACCTCGGCTACGGTGTAACCATATTTCTCGGAGAGCTTCTCGCCCAGTGTTGGATTCTGCTTGATCATGTCGCGAATTAATGGCTCATCGCTACCATATACATACATGTGATCCGTCAAATCGGGGTTTGGTCGCCATCCATGAACCTTGAGCTTACGGGTTACGCACTTTCGTTTCGAAATTTTACCCAGCGCAATGACCTTGTCGATGGTGTCCTCTGCCATGCGGCGATATGAGGTCCACTTGCCACCTGTGATTGTGACCAGATCGTGGTCTGAAACGATAATTTTGTGGCTTCGAGATACCTCCTTCGAGCTCTTGCCCTCCTTCTTGGGTGCAGCCAGAGGACGCTGACCAGCAAATACCGATACTATATCCTTGCGTGTAGGGGCAGGATTCATATAGAGCGATGCGGTAGAGAGTATAAAGTCAATCTCCTCATCCAACGGCTTGGGTTCGCTCTCAGCCTTAGGACGCTGGATGTCGGTAGTACCTACCACAACCTTGTCGTGCCAAGGTACGGCAAAGAGTACTCGACCATCCGATGTCTTTGGCACCATGATGGCGTAATCGCTCTGCAAGAACTTCATATCCAAAACGATGTGCACGCCCTGACTTGGAACGACCATCTTTGGCATATTAGGCTCATCCATCTGCATCACTTCATCTACAAAGATACCAGCCGCGTTGATCACAGCCTTAGCCTTTACGGTATATTCCTTATTGTTTATAAGGTCGCGCACCACAACACCCGCAGCTTTGCCATCCTTGTCGTGCAAAACTTTCTCAACGGCGGTGTAGTTGGCTACCATAGCCCCTTGCTCAACGGCGGTCTGAGCCAAATTCACAGCCATGCGCGAATCGTCAAACTGACCGTCATGATAGACAACGCCACCCTTCAAGCCCTTGACAGCCGAAGTGGGTAAATACTCCAGTACTTTTTTGGCTGAGATAAAACGTGAGCGTCCGTAACCGAAGCCAAACGAGAGAATGTCGTAGAATGCCAAACCGCAGAAATATAGGAAATTGTCCCAGTAGCTGTAGTTGGAGATGACAAATGCTTGATCTTTGACCAAGTGTGGGGCGTTCTGCTTCATGAGTCCGCGCTCGTGAAGAGCTTCGCGTACCAGATCGACCTCCAACTTCTGAAGGTATCTCACACCGCCGTGTACCAATTTGGTGCTGCGGCTTGAGGTACATTTGGCAAAGTCCTCGCGCTCAAAAAGAGCCACTTCGTAACCTCTCGATGCTGCATCTACGGCGCAACCAAGACCTGTTGCACCACCTCCGATAACCACCACGTCCCAGATTTTGTCGCTCTCGTTAAGACGTGAAAGAATGTTGTTTCTATCCATTGTTGCTAAAATTTATTCCTTCCTTTGATGCAATTTTTGCATGAAGATTTAAGGTTGCTTTCGTTTCGAAACAAAAGTAGTGTTATTTCAAAACCTGTGCAAATATTTTTACACTATTTTTATCGCAAAGGCTCATTTCCTTGCATTTTTTTGCCATTTGCCTCAAAATTACTACCTTTACATCATCGAAAACAAAACTTAGACCAAGTAAGCGATGACATTAAGCGAAAGACACGAATTTATTCTCGGCGAGCTAAATGCTAAAGGATCACTCAGCGTGACCGAGCTATCGACCATGCTCAACGTTTCGGAAGTTACGATTCGTAAGGATCTGACTCAACTCGAGAGTGAGAATAAACTTTATCGAGCTCATGGCAAGGCTATCAAGATGAGCCCATATATCAGCGACCGTGATGTCAACGTCAAGGAGCATCAGTCGCCTGCCGAAAAGCGAGCTATTGCCAAAGCTGCTGTTGAACTCATCGAGCCCAACGACTCTATAATCATCGCATCGGGTACTACGGTGCAATATTTTGCACGCGAGATCAATGTCGAGCAGGGGCGTCTGACGGTAATTACCTCGGCGTTGAATGTGGCTTCGGTACTTTCCAAGTCTTCTCGTATAGAGGTTATCCAGCTTGGTGGCATTATACGAGGCAGTTCACTTTCTGCCGTAGGTTGCGATGCTGAGCGCATGCTGGAGAATTTTACGGGTAGCAAGCTCTTTATCGGAGTGGATGGCATCGACCCCGAACATGGTCTCTCGACCACCAACCTCTTGGAGGCTAATCTCAATCGCGCAATGATCAATTCGGCTCAGAAAACCATAGTTTTGTGTGACAGTTCAAAATTTGACAGACGAGGCTTCAGCCGCATCTGCTCGATAGACGATATAGATCAGATTATCACCGATTCGGGGATCTCGCCACATATGCTCTCTATGCTTAGAGGAAGGGGCATCGAGGTGACAGTTGTGGAGGCGTAGAAACTTTTATTTGGTAAATATCTATAAAAATTACCTCCCATTTCGGACTTTTTTATATCTTTGCGGAAGTTATGAGTGAATTTATAGTATCGGCACGTAAATATCGCCCTGCCACATTCTCTACGGTAGTGGGTCAGCAGAGTATAACCTCTACGCTCAAGAATGCTATCGAGCGTGGTCAGTTGGCGCACGCATATCTGTTCTGCGGTCCTCGCGGAGTGGGTAAGACCACATGTGCCCGCATATTTGCTAAGGCTATAAATTGTATGAACCCCAATGGTGCAGAGGCTTGCAATGAGTGTGAGTCGTGCCGCGCCTTCAATGAGGGACGTTCGCTTAATATACACGAGTTGGATGCTGCATCGAATAACTCGGTGGATGATATCAGAGCCTTGATCGAGCAGGTGCGTATCATGCCTCAGATCGGTAAATACTCGCTCTTTATCATCGATGAGGTGCATATGCTTTCGCAGCAGGCGTTCAATGCTTTTCTAAAGACTTTGGAAGAGCCACCCAAGCACGCGATTTTTATATTGGCAACTACCGAGAAACATAAGATCATCCCTACCATTCTGTCGCGTTGTCAGGTATATGACTTCAATCGTATCCGTGTCGAGGATTCGGTAGGATATCTCAAGCAGATTGCTCAGGCAGAAGGCGTAAAGTATGATGAGGAGTCGTTGAACTTGATTGCCCAGAAGGCAGATGGTGGTATGCGTGATGCCTTGTCGATGTTTGATAAGGCTGTGTCATTCTGTAACTCGGAATTGCAATACAAGCAGGTGGCGCAGACACTCAATGTGCTTGATTACGATACCTTCTTTAGAATGACTGATCTCTTGCTTGGAGGCGATTATGTCGAGGCATTGCTCCAATTCGATCAGGTACTTGCCAAAGGATTCTCGGCTCAGACTTTTATGAGTGGTCTGAATCAACATATGCGAGACTTGTTGCTGGCTCAGGGTCCAGCTATATCTCTCATTGAACTTACGGGTGGATTGATGGAGCGTTACAAGCAACAAGCTCAAAGGTGTGAAACCAACTTCCTCTTCGGTGCGATATCTATTCTAATGGAGGCAGATGGTAAGATCAAACAATCATCTAATCAGAGATTGCTCGTGGAACTGGGACTGATGAAGATAGCAGGTCTCGGCAAAAAAAAAAATAATGACTCCGTAATAGAGTTTCTGGAGGAGTATCTGCTTCCAGAATTGCCATCTCAAATCACGCCTGTAGGTGTCGCAGTAGTTAATCCATCTCCTAAGAGCAATCCTATAGAAAAGAGTGTAGCCTCTTCGGTGGTAGCATCATCTGCCGTGGTTCAGCCGCAGATGTCGTCTATGGCTGCGCCTAATAATGTTGCGCAGGAGACAGTCGTTACTGAGAAGCCTACGGTGGAGAGTCAACCCAAAGAGCAGCAGACGGTGCATCACTCTTCGCTTGCGGGTTTATCCATACTCTCTTTGATGAGGGACGATGTGCCACAGGTTGTGGAATCTCAGACAAAGAAGGAGGATGTCAAGGAGTCTGAGTATGATGAGCAGTGCGCTGAGAAAATAGCTGCTAATAGAGAGCAGGTGCTGAAATCTATCTTGCGCGAGCGACCACGTTTCGTAACGGCGTTTGAGGCGATGACATTCAACGGTCATACCATTAGCGTGGAGGTGCCTACCAAAGCACTCTACGAAGAGATTATGCGATCTAAGACCGAGATTCTGCTGATGATAGTACGCTCGGCAGGGATCAAGGGTATGATTGATCTGAAGGTTGTGGTTAACGAGCAGGTCAAAACGTCTCGCCCAATAAAGTTGGAGGATAGAATACAATACATGACACAGAAGAGCCCATTGATCCTAAAACTCAAGAAGGAGCTCGACATGGAGTATGAATAGAATATACAAAAACTAAAATTAATATGGCTACAAAGAATTTTGTTGAGGAGTTGGAGTGGCGCGGTATGATCCACACGATCATGCCTGGTGCCAAGGAGCAGCTCGAGAAGGAGATGACAACAGCCTACTTGGGTATTGACCCTACGGCTGATTCATTGCATATCGGTCACTTGGTCGGTGTGATGATTTTGAAGCATTTTCAGATGTGTGGGCATCGTCCTATCGCCCTGATTGGTGGTGCGACAGGTATGATCGGTGATCCAAGTGGTAAGTCTCAGGAACGTAACCTGTTGGATGAGCAGACCTTGCGTCACAATCAGGAGGCTATCAAGCGTCAGCTGTCGAAGCTTATCGACTTTGAGTCGGAGGCTGATAATAAGGCTCTCTTGGTAAATAACTACGATTGGATGAAGGAGTTCTCGTTCCTCGATTTTGCTCGCGATATCGGTAAGTGCATCACCGTTAATTACATGATGGCTAAGGATTCTGTCAAGAAGCGTTTCAGCGGCGAGGGCGAGGGTATGTCGTTTACGGAGTTTACATACCAGCTTTTGCAGGGTTATGACTTCTTGCACCTCTACCAGACTTTGGGTTGCAAGGTTCAGTTGGGTGGTGCCGATCAGTGGGGTAACATCACTACAGGTACTGAGCTTATCCGCCGTAAGTTGGGCTCTGAGGCTGAGGCTTTTGCCATCACTTGCCCTCTGATCACCAAGGCAGATGGTACTAAGTTTGGTAAGACCGAGAGTGGTAACGTATGGCTCGACCCGCGCTACACATCGCCATATAAGTTCTATCAGTTCTGGCTCAACGTGAGCGATGAGGATGCTAAGCGTTATATCAAGATCTTTACACTCCTCGACCGTGAGACTATCGAGTCGTTGATCGCTCGTCACGAGGAGGCTCCTCATATGCGTGAGTTGCAGAAGACTTTGGCTAAGGAGATCACCATCATGATTCACTCGGCTGAGGAGTATGAGAAGGCTGTTGAGGCTTCGCAGATACTCTTCGGTGGTACTACATCGGAGGCTTTGCATAAGTTGGATGAGCAGACCTTGTTGCAGGTATTCGAGGGCGTACCTCAGTTCACCATCAAGCGTGAGCAGTTGGGCTGCTCGTTTGTCGATATGGCAGCAGATCTTACCAAGGTATTCCCATCGAAGGGCGAGTGCCGCAAGATGGTGCAGGGCGGTGGCGTATCGTTGAATAAGGAGAAGGTTGCCGATGCCATGCGTCAGGTTACCGAGGAGGACCTTATCGCTGGTAAGTATATGATCGCACAGCGTGGTAAGAAAAATTATTACCTGATTATCGTAGAATAATTAATCGGAAAATAAAGCTATGCTCTACACCATAGAACTTCACCAGATGGAATTTCGTGCCTATCATGGGTGCTACGATCTGGAGCAGAAGGTGGGCAATCGTTTCACTGTCGATCTGAAGATCACTACCGAGTTGGGCGCAGTGGCTGAGCAGGACGATGTCTCTCAGGCGGTGAACTACTTTGAGGTGTATCAGAAGGTGAAGGAGGTAATGGCTCATAAGCAACGTACCATCGAGGCTGTTGCGTTGAGAATAATCTCTGCGGTAAGAGCTCTCTATCCTCATATCGAGCAGATAGAGTGTACGGTAGCAAAACTCGCTCCACCACTTGGTGGTAAGGTTGCCAAGGCGAGCGTAACTTTGAAAGGGTAGTGCTTGGTATAAAAAATATCCTGTTGCGAAAAGCAACAGGATATTTTTTTGTCTTCTCTTGATCAGGTTGATTAGAATCCGCCACGGAATCCACCGCCACCGCCGAATCCGCCGCCATAGCCACCCATGCCACCTGGCATGAATCCACCCTCGCTGTCGCGATGACGACTATCGTCAATTACATTACCCTTGCGAGTTTTGCCGTAGTGACGCAGGTTGTATGTGAAGCGTACGCCGTAGTAACGACCAATCACACTGCTTGTAGAGTTCTGCATGAACTGTGAGTTCCATGAGCGGTTGAAGCCCTCGTTCTGGTTGAATACATCGTTTGCAATGAGCTGAACCTCGCCGAGCTTCTTCAAAATCTTCATACCGATACCGAAGTTACAGATCAACTCCTCACGATCCAAGTTCTGGGCTGTGTTATTAAGACCCACATACTTGAAGTAGTTACCGTTGGCGTGCAGAGTAAGACCGAAGCCAAATACCACGCGGATGTTACCGTTGAGGTTGTGCTGGATATACTCGTTGTCACCGTTTGTTGACATGGTGTTGCGTACGTTGTTGTAGTTAGGTGAGTAACGGAAACGGAAATCTACGTACTCGCTGAAGTTTGAACCCAACATAACGCCACCACCCAAAGTGTAACGCTTCGACTTATTGAGGATATCGTTGATGAGCGAAGGTTGCTGAGAGTATGATCCGTGAGCATCGATGTTGAAGTTACAGCCGATGAAGTTAAGAGGGAATCCGTATGAGACACCTCCGTTGTAACTCCAATCACCGTTGATGTTCACAGGACGTGAATACTGACCTGTTGGCGAAAGGGTAGTGAGCAACTCCTTGCCATCGGCACTATAGATAGGATAACCAGGCTGGTTCTTGATCACTGAATTTACGATAGCACGCTGTACCTTCGATCCTCCAAAGTTGATAGAGAATGTTGTACCACGCTCAATACCCGAATGAGTATAGTTGAAGTTGGCACGGTGTGAGTACGATGGCTTAAGGTTTGGATTACCTGCCGAAATGTGGTTGACGTTCGAAATATCTACTACATCCTGCAACTGATTTACCGATGGGTTGCTGGTATTGGAACTTACGCGCAATGAGATACGGTTCTCCATGTTGAGCTTGATACGAGTCATCACCGAGTAAGTCAAATTCTCGAATGTCTTACGAGGCAATACAAAGACTGCTGGATATACTCGCTCCGAGTTCATTGCCACGTGCTGATAGTTAAGCATACCAGAGATAGTGGTACCATCGTTGCTGAAACGGAAACCAGGACCTACACGCTGAGTGAGGTATGTAGTGGCGTTACGATTCGAATACTCAGGGCTGATCTGCTCCTGATAGATCTGATTCTCGAAATCATAGAGGTGAGTCAGACGGTCGGCATTTGAATCGCTATAATTCACGTTGTAACCAACGGTTACCTGAGCGCGGTCACCGATAGGCTCAGCGTATGTAATATTTCCATTGATACGGTAGTTGTGGTTGTCTGAAGTTGAACGCTGCTGCACAGCTTCATCAACTCTACGCTCTGAGTAGTTCTCGCTACCAGAGTTGTTGTCCGAATAGTTGGCGTTGAAGTTGATGTTAAGCGTACGACCAGCCTTCTCGCCCAAGCGCAAGAAGTAGTTACCATTGATATTGGTATTCAGACCATTGCTATTGCTGTGACCCCAGTTCTGCAGTGTGATATAATCTATACCGCTGATAGGGTAGTAGTCGCTTATGCTACCATTATTGCCACTGTTGTCGTTGAAGGATACCTGTGCACGCAACATAAGTCGCTGACGAGGAGATATACGCCACTCGAAACGAGAGTTGAAGTTGTGGTTATAGCTCTTATTCTGGTTGTGGCTATTGCTCTCGTAGTGCTCATAGATCTCGTCTGGATTTGGTGAGTTGAGCTCTTCCTCGGTCAGGAAGTAATCGCGCTCAGTCCAGCTTTTATGCTTATTGTTGTTGGCATTGAAAGTGTAACTACCTTCCAACTTGATGGCATCCTTATCACCCCAAGCATTGATGTAGTTCAAACCTCCCATACCCATCTTAGAATCGGCATTTCCGTTCATGTTGTTGGCGCGGAAACGAAGCGTAGTCTTAGATTTCTCACGGAAGAAGTTCAGGTTGCCGTCAACGCTACCGTAGTGCTGAGTCTCCTCGTATGAGCGAGGCTCGAAGGCGTATTGAGCATTCATCTTACCGAAGATGGCGGTCTTCATCTTGTTGTGAGTGACGATATTGATAGCCTTGTAGCTGTTACCATCGTCAATACCCGAAAACTCTGCCTCATCGCTGAGCTTATCAAATACCTCTACCGACTTGATAGCCTCGGCTGGCAGGGTCTTGATAGCGGTAGAAACGTCATTACCGAAGAACTCACGTCCATCAATCAAGATTTTCTGCACTGCCTCACCCTGAGCCTCTACCGTACCGCCATCAACCTTGATACCTGGCATCTTTGCCAACAATTCATCGGCATCGGCATCGGGAAGAACCTTATATGCAGCGGCATTATATACAATAGTATCACCGTTGATAGTGGTGCGCACAGCTTGAGTGGTTACACTTACCGCCTCGATTCGGAGATTATCCTCCTCAATCATCCATGCGGGAATAGTCATGGTCTTTTCGCCCGTAACCTTGATCTGCTGAACGGCTGTCTTATAACCCAACGAAGTTGCTGTCATACGATACTCTCCTGCTGGGATATTCTTGAATTGGTATGCACCTCGGATTGCCGAGATGGTGTATTTTTTATCCAAAGTGTCGCGTAATGATGTAAGCTCGATGGCAGCACCTACAACTCCTACGGTATCCTTCTGCTCGATGCTGATCAATGTACCGTTGATCTGAGTTGTTTTAGACTGCGCAAGAGCAGTCATCGAAATCATGATTGTCAGAGAGAGTAATAAAAATTTTCTCATGGGATATAACTTTTTTTAGTTTGCCACAAAAGTAATACTTGTATCTCGATTTTCCCATATATTCTTGGCGAAACGTCATAATCTGAGGGTGAATCGCCCGTATCTTTCTTTTAAATGATTCGTATTTAATAAAAAATGTACTAATTTTGACGTGTAGGACAAAAAACTTGAAAAGGAATATGGCAAATTGATAATAAGGTTTGTCCTTAAACCCAGAGATCTCTTTGCTTCAGGAGTTTATTTTTCGTATATTTGTAATAACAAACAGCTCTATAGGCAATGAAAAAACGGATGATTGCGATATGGAACTTCTATGTTGACGGATTCAGGTCGATGACCTGGGGTCGACAATTATGGTGGTTGATTCTTCTAAAGGTAATCATTCTGTTTGTGGTACTGCGTGGCTTCTTCTTCCGCCCCACACTCGCAGGCAAAAGCAAACAGCAACGCATCGAATATATTGGAGATCAGCTCACAAACCCCAGCTATTAACTTTATAAAACTTCATAATTATGGTAGAAACTGCATTAGTAGATTGGTCAAGGATGCAATTTGCACTTACGGCTGGCTATCACTGGCTATTCGTTCCACTAACTCTCGGTTTGGCGGTTATTATGGCGACCATGGAGACAATATA
>JAFXLG010000070.1 GCA_017531305.1 Alistipes sp. | reverse complement strand
GCATTTGATTCAGCAGCTGTAGAGAAACCTGCGTACTGACGGATAGTCCAAGGACGCATAACGTACATAGTAGAGTATGGACCACGCAAGTTAGGTGCGATACCTGCTGCGTAGTTCAAGTGCTCCAACTCCTCCAAATCCTTAGCCGTGTAGTTATCCTTTACAGGTATCTGCTCGGCTGTGAGCCAAGGCTCCTTAGCCTCAGCGTTTGCAGCGCAGCACTGTGCCTTGCCGCCTACGTATGATAAATTTTCAAATTTTGCTCTCATGGCTTTGCTTTTTAGATACCCAACTCCTTAAGGTAGAACTTAAGAGTCTCAAGTACATTGCTCTTTACGTTGATGAAATTAGTAATGCCCTGTGCCTCCAACTCTGGTGTGCATGCTGGTGCGCCTGCTACCACGAGGATAGCCTTGCCGCCGAGCAACTCCTTAACCTTAGGAGCTACCTCTGCGTAATCATCATCCGAAGCACATACAACTACGATGTCAGCCTGTGCCTCCAATGCTGCTGCAACACCCTCCTCTACTGAGTGGAAGAATGTGTTGTCCTGAACACGGATACCTGCGCAAGCGAAGAAGTTGCAAGAGAACTGAGCGCGAGCACGAGCCATAGCCAAGCTACCGCAAGTGAGCATAAATGCCTTTGGAGTCTTGCCGCTGCGGTCAACGCCCAAACGCATAGCCTCGAATGCCATAGCACCACGATATGGTGTGAGAACATTCTCCTGCTCTTTACGAGTAACAGCGCAGTCACAGATAGCTGAATCGGCAACCTCAGTGAAGTTAGGATACTGATTAGCACCCAAAAGGATCTGACGGCGTGTAGCGATGTTCTTATCCTTAGCAGCAGCCGAAGCCTTAACCTTCTCAACTACGAAGCCTGCCTTGAATGCCTCTACATAACCACCCTTATCCTCAACCTCGAGGAAGAGCTTCCAAGCCTGCTCAGCGATATTCTTAGTCAAAGTCTCGATGTAGTATGAACCACCAGCAGGGTCAACTACCTGATCGAAGTGAGACTCATGCTTCAAAAGAAGCTCTGTATTGCGAGCGATACGCTTAGAGAACTCGTTTGGCTTCTCGAATGAGTAGTCAAATGGAGTAACCTCCAATGAGTGTACACCTGCCAATGCTGCAGACATAGCCTCAGTAGTGCCACGCAACATATTTACATATGGATCATATACTGTCTGGTTCCAAGTAGAAGTTGTAGCGTGTACGAACATCTTGCCAGAGCACTCCTTCTCAGGGTTGTAGCCCTTCACGATGTTAGCCCACAACATACGAGCTGCGCGGAACTTAGCGATCTCCATGAAGTAGTTTGCTGTAACAGCAAATGAGAAGCGCATCTTGCGAGCAACCAAGTCAACAGGCAAGCCCATCTCGGTGAACTTAACCAAGTAATCGTGACCTGCTGCCAAAGCGAAACCAAGCTCCTCAACGATAGTAGAACCAGCGTTAGAGAAGATAGCCGCCGATACGTTTACTACGCGGATATACTTCCACTCAGCTGACTTCTTGATAAAGCTTGCAACAGCCTCATAGCATGCTGTGCCACAAGTGTCACCGCAGCAGTAGATACCCTGAGTAGAGAGATCCTTTACGATAGGATCAAATACGAAGTTCATCTTAACCTCGTCCTTAGCGTAGCCTGCAGCCTCGATCTTCGAGAAGATGTTGTTAGCAGTACCAACGAAATCCTTACCGCTGAAAGTGATCTCTACAGCAGGGATCATGATACCCTCCAACAATGTGTCGATGTCGGCAGCTGAAGCCTCACCATTTGGGAAGTGGAATCCAAGTGAGTCAACGCCTGAATTAAGAAGCTTCAAAGCCTCCTCGTTAGCAGCCTTTGGGCACTCTACAACTACAGTCTGGTGGATACCCCAGCTGTTTGAAGAGTGAGTACCGCGAACATAAGGGAACTCTCCGGCCTGTGAACCCAAGAACTCTACGCCCTCAAGATTCTCTGCGCGATAGTATGGGCGCACGTTGAATCCCTCGGCTGTTTTCCATACGAGTTTACGCTCGTAATCTGCACCTTTAAGGTCTGTTGTAATGACTGCCTCCCACTGCTCGGTAGAAACCGGTGGGAACTCAGCGAACAACTTAGCTTTTTCGGTATTAGCCATAGTTTAATTTGATTAAAATTTTTATTGTATGTGTTTAGTAATTGTGTGTTCTTTTAGAAACTGTAATTAATCATACAAAGATAGCATTTTTTTATTATTAAATCCTATTTATTTAAAGGTAAAAATCATAAACTGTCGAAAAATTCTCAGATGTAACATTTTTGGTGCGTTTTCTGAAAAAATATAAATTTAAATTAGGCAGAGACGTGTTTATGTTTTTTGTAGGGTGGGGTTGAAAATCTGAGTCTAATGTTATAACTATAGTCTATTGTAGAAAATAGTATAAAAATCATCTAAAAAGGCATAAAATAAGCGAATGTGCAAAAATTGTAGTTTTTCGATTTTGAATGTAATTTTTAATGCAAAATTCGAAAAATGGTGTTGATATTTTGCTTTGTGAGCTGAATTTTCAATCAAAAAAGTGAAAAAATAGCTTTGTTTTGCGTGTTTTTACCGAAAATAGCTATTTTTGTGATGTGGCTATATTTTGCTAAAAATCATTTTTTTTGATATTGAAAAATTTAGCCCAAAGACTTTGTGCAAATTAAGAAAACGATACAATGCTCAGATTTAAAATGATTGAAGCGGCTCTTAATCATAAGGCCGTTGAGGTGAAGGCTCCAAGTGCGCGTCCTTCGGATTATTTCGGTGAGAAGGTTTTTGGAAGAGCTGTGATGCGTAAGTATTTGGATAAGTTTACTTATGAATCACTGCTTAGTACGATGGATAATGGCACTCCTCTCTCATTGGAGTTGGCGGATAGTGTTGCTGCGGGCATGCGTCAATGGGCATTGGATAATGGTGCAGACCATTATACCCATTGGTTTCAGCCATTGACAGGCGGTACTGCCGAGAAACATGACTCGTTCTCGGATCCTGATGGTAAGGGTATGGTGATCGAATCCTTCAGCGGTAAGGTTCTGGCTCAGCAGGAGCCTGATGCTTCATCATTCCCCAATGGTGGAATCCGCAATACCTTTGAGGCTCGCGGATATTCGGCTTGGGATCCTACCTCACCCGCTTTTATCGTAGATACTACGTTGTGTATCCCTACCGTATTTATATCATATACAGGTGAGGCGTTGGATTATAAGGTGCCACTGCTCAAGGCTCTGGCTGCAATCGATAAGGCGGCAACAGCCGTATGCCACTATTTTGACAAGAGCGTAAGTCGCGTGCATACCTATTTAGGTTGGGAGCAGGAGTATTTTTTGGTTGATGAGAGCCTTTGGGCTGCTCGCCCCGATCTTCTGCTTACGGGACGTACGCTGATGGGACATGAGTCAGCTAAGAACCAGCAGTTGGAGGATCACTATTTCGGAGCTATTCCTACGCGAGTTATCAACTTCATGAAGGAGTTGGAGTATGAGAGTCTTAAATTGGGTATTCCTGTCAAGACTCGTCATAATGAGGCTGCGCCCAATCAGTTTGAGTTAGCTCCAGTCTATGAGGAGGCAAATCTGGCGAATGACCACAATCAGTTGCTAATGACTATCATGGATAAAATTGCCCGCCGCCATCACTTCCGTGTTTTGTTGCACGAGAAGCCTTTTAAGGGGATCAATGGATCGGGTAAGCACAACAACTGGTCGCTCGGTACCGATACGGGGGTTAATCTCTTTGGTCCGGGCAAGACTCCATCCGAGAATTTGCAGTTCATTACCTTCTTGGTAAATGTCATTGCTGCGGTGCATAAGCATAATGGTCTGCTCAAGGCTGCCATCATGAGTGCAACCAATGTTCATCGTTTGGGCGCGAATGAGGCTCCGCCTGCAATTATCTCGGCTTTCTTGGGGTCGCAGATTTCATCGGTGTTGGATAATCTGGAACGCAGCACAAGCGATGATGCTATCCGTTTCGATGCAAAAAGTGTTTTGAAGATGAGTGGAGCTTCGCAGATCCCGTCAATCCTGCTCGATAATACCGATCGCAATCGTACTTCGCCGTTTGCTTTTACGGGTAATCGTTTTGAGTTCCGCGCTGTTGGTTCATCGGATAACTGCGCCGAGGCTATGATTACGTTGTGTAGTGCTGCTGCCGAGCAGCTAACCGAGTTTAAGCGCGAGGTGGATGCAAAGATCGAGAGTGGCAAGAAGAAGGAACGAGCAATATATGAGACTCTTAAGGCTCTGATCAAACGCTGCAAGATGATCCATTTCGATGGAAATGGTTATTCGGATGAGTGGAAACGTGAGGCAGCACGCCGTGGTTTGGATTGCGAGACCTCGGCACCGTTGATCTTTGACCGCTATCTTGATCCTGCTACACTCAAGATGTTCAAGGATATGGGCGTATTTAATCAGGTGGAGTTGCAGGCGCGTACCGAGGTTAAGTGGGAGACCTACACCAAGAAGATTCAGATCGAGGCTCGCGTGTTGGGTGATCTTACGATGAATCACATCATTCCTGTGGCTTCTAAGTATGAGTCAATGCTTCTGGATAAGGCGTATAAGATGAAGTCGTTGGGGCTTAATTTCGATAGCGATATGGAGCTAATCCGCGAGATTCAGATGCATACCTCGGCTCTGCAGGGCTTGGTTGCCGATATGGTTGAGGCTCGCAAGGTTGCCAATCGCGTTGAGGATCAGCGTCAGCGAGCAATCCTATATCACGATAATGTGGCTTGCTTCTTGGATGAGATTCGCGTCCATATTGATAAGATGGAGGAGGTTATCGAGGATCAGATGTGGCCTCTGCCAAAATATCGTGAGTTGTTGTTTATAAGATAATATCTTGATTAATATGAAATATCCTAAATATGACCTATTTATTAGTTATCGCCGCACGAATAGTCGCGGAGAGACGATTGGTACTCACTTGGCTGGTCGAGTATTCGATCATTTGAATAATAGGGGTTTTAAAGGGCGAGTGTTTATTGATCATCTTGGAATCAAAAATGAGGATTTTGAGGAAAAAATTCTTAATTCGATTAAGAATTCAAAGGTATTTCTTTTACTTCTTACAAAGGATACTTTGTCTCGTTGTGTGGATCAAGATGATTGGGTGAGAAGAGAAATTTGTCAGGCAGTAGAATCAAAGTTGCAAATTGTTGTCATTAACAACAATAATGAGTTTACGAAAAATGATTTTCCTGCGAACTTTCCAGAGGAACTCAAATTCTTAAGGAGACATCAAAGGCATACCGTCCATGCGGATGCGGATAAGTTTAGTGATGATATGGATAGGGTAATAGAGCTTATCATATCACCAGCAATTAAGACCAAGAAAAAAGAGGAGCGTATAGCTCGCAGAGCAGCTTGTTATAATAAATTAAAGGGTGTTTTTTCTTTATTAAATAAGAAATTTTGGATAGCTATAGCTGTTACCATTGTTGTAGTGGTTGCTGGAATTCCTATAGTCAATTGGATAAAAGATCAAAATGTCCCATTCACTTTGGAAGATGCGAGAGTTTTAGGAAGTAAATACTACGAAGTGGGTGAGTATGATAAAGCGATACCCTACTTGAAGTATGCCGCTCAAAAGGGATATGGTCCAGCACAAAATTTCCTTGGTGCATGCTATGTACACGGTAAAGGTGTGGAGAAAGAGCCTAAGAAGGGTGTGAAATTGACTTTAAAGGCGGCTAAGAAAGGATATGCAGATGCTCAGAATAATCTTGGTTACTATTATCATTTTGGATTGGGCGTGCCACAGGATGATGCTGAGGCGATAAAGTGGTTTCGTAAAGCTGCCGAGCAAGGAGATGTTTCGGCACAAGCATCGTTAGGTGGAACTTTAATGTCTAGAGATTCTGATGAGGCTGTAAAATGGCTTCAAAAGGCTGCTGAACAAGGTGATGTTAATTCTCAGTATAATCTTGGTCTATGTTATTCAAAAGGGGTAGGCGGAGCCTCTTTGGATGAGAAAGAAGCGGCAAAATGGTTTCGTAAAGCAGCAGAGCAGGGTGATGAGCACGCACAGTATAATCTTGGAGTATGTTATACGGAAAAATCAGGAGTAGGCATAAATTATGTAGAGGCAGTTAAGTGGTTTCGTAAATCAGCAGAACAAGGGTTTGCAGTTGCTCAGTATTCTCTCGGTAAATGTTATTATTATGGGGACGGTGTTCAGCAGGATTATGCAAATGCTGTCGAATGGTTTCGTAAAGCAGCCGAACAGGGGTTGGCGAAGGCTCAAAATTTTCTTGGTGTATGTTATTTTGAGGGGATTGGTGTTCAGCAGGATTATGCAAATGCGGCTGAGTGGTTTCGTAAAGCAGCGTGGCAAGGGCTCGCAGAGGCACAGTACAATCTGGGATTTTGCTATAGTAAAGGACATGGTGTTTCTGAAGATATAGATCAAGCTGTTGAATGGTGGCGTAAGGCTGCTAAGAATGGTAATGTCGAAGCGCAAAATGCACTAAAAGAACAAGGTGTGGAATGGTAATATCAATAACTTGTCTATTAAGCAAAAATGCTGGCAATTAGCCAGCATTTTTGCATTAGTGATAAATTTCCTTACTCCTTGATAGGTGTGTATTTAAAGTCATGGAACTTAGCCTCGCCCTCGCCGATTGAACAGAGTGCAGGGCGAAGTGAGATAAAGTCACCTAACTTGTTGTGGTGCATGTCGGCAATATCGAGATTCTCGTAAATTACTACCCACTCCTTGCCGTCCTTGCTTGCACTCATAGTAAGCGACTTGCCCTTGTTCTCAAGGCGAAGATACAACGACTCTCCAAACTTATTCAAGATCTCATCCTTGCTTGAAGCACTCTTGTGGATGGTGATCACCTCCTTGCTACAGGTTACACCCACAAATGCGTTTGGACGATAGAAGAGCATCAGACCTGCTTGGTTGCCCTTGTCGAGTGTAAGAGAGGTCTCTACTGTATATTTGTAATCAGGTGCAGCTGCAATCATCATACGTCCATCTTTTGGTGTAGTACCTGCAGCAGGTACGATTGCCGAGCCCTTCTTGGTTGTCACAAAGTTAGTGATAGGCTCCTTCCAGCCTGCCCACTGCCAACCGATCTTGTTTGCCTCGAAGTTATCCGAAATATCAATAGTCATAGGCTTAATGTGGGTAACGTCAAGATCCTTTACCGTACGATACCAACCGCCCTTAGTCCACTCGATTGGCTCCATCACGGTGTGGCGACCTATGGCGTGAGCATTCTTCTTATAGGCGTGGTACATGATCCACCACTGACCACCAGGTCCCTCAATCAACGTACCGTGACCCTTTGACCACCACTCTTCAGAAGCCGAATAGGTGTGAACAATAGGGTTGTAAGGAGAGTTCTCCCATGGACCATAGATATCCTTAGCGCGTGCGCATATCGCCATGTGGCTTGTTGCAGGACCTGCTGTTCCACCTTGCGCTGATGTCATGTAGTAATAACCGTTATGGTAAGTAAGCTTTGGAGACTCCAAACAACCACACTCTGTATCCCACTCGTCTGGATAGTCCCAACCACCATAGACGTGCTTAGTCTCGCCTGCACGAGCCAAACCATCATCGGTCAGCGGAGTGACATTTCCTACGTTTGTAAAGAGATAACGCTTGCCCTCTGGTGTTACAACCAATCCTGGGTCAATACCATTAATCTTCAGGTCGATAGGTGCGCTCCATGGACCAGCAACATCCTTTGCGTAGATAACCCAGTTGGTGCCACTATCTGGGTAGTAGATATAATATGTATCTCCCACCTTCTGGAAATCGGGTGCCCAAGCCGAGCCTTTCCAATCTGTGAGGGCATGACCTACAGGCTCCCATGATACCAGATCCTTTGAGTGCCAGATCAAAAAACCGGGCTTATAGTAGTTTGGGGTATGAGTCAAGTAGTAATCATCTCCGTCCTTGATAATCGAAGGGTCAGGATAATCACCGGGCATGACAAGTACGCTCTGAGCAGATGCCGAAACAATAAATGCCACACAGGCAATAAGTGTAAAAAGGAGTCTTTTCATGGTGTTAAAGGTTTTATTTTCTTGCTTCTTCATTGTCTTTTTCTAACTTCTCGTCCTCTTCCCATTCAAACATCGGGAACTCCTTGCCACCTGCCAAAGAGAAGCGGGTGTAGGTAATAGGCAGTCCCCATTGCAAGAATTTGGTCTCGTAGGCAGTCTTAACCGAGAGATCGGCATCGGCAAAGCCTGTGCCGTAGATGTCGTTATTCGATGCTTCACATGGCAAGCCGAAATGACGTACTACCTCGTTGGTGTATCCGTATAGATGCTGAGAATCGGTCTTGAGATTGATCCAGCCATCTGCTGCCAAGAACTGCGCATAATACTCCAAGAAGATGGGTGATGTAAGACGCTTCTTTGCTCGGCGGGTTTTGAGCTGCGGATCGGGGAATGTGATCCATATCTCGGCAATCTCACCCTCGGCAAAAAATGAGTTGATAAACTCGATGCGAGTGCGTAGGAATCCTACGTTCGGCATCTTATTCTCTGTGGCGGTCTTTGCTCCGCGCCACATTCTTGCACCCTTGATATCTACGCCTATATAGTTTACGTTGGGGTTACGCTCGGCAAGGGCGATTGTGTATTCTCCCTTACCGCAACCCAGCTCCAAGATTATAGGGTTGTTATTGTGGAAGAAATCCTCATGCCAGTGACCTTTCAACTGATGATCCTTATGAAAAATATCTTCAAACTCAGGTTGTACCAAGCAACTGAATGTTAGGTTCTCGGCAAATCTGCGTAATTTATCTTTTCCTCGTGCCACGTCTATTTTGTTGATTTAAAGTTTATACCTGCCGACTCGATGCCTGCAACGGGGTGGAGTGGGCGTAACTTGATTATATACTCGCCTTTGTGCTTCATCACTACACCTTGGCGATAGGGTAGTTCGATCTCTAATGAACGAGCCACGCTCCCCTGCCAATGAAACTCCACAGGGAAGATAACTTGCTCGTTATAGCTAAGCGAGTCGGGGGTTAAAGTGGTGATCTCCAGCCTTAACTCATCGCTCTTGAAGCTATCTCTTACCCTTAACATTAGCGAGAGATTACGAAGCTCCGTCTCATCGTTGGTGTAGTGGAGATCTATGACATTATCCCAATTTGAGGTATTCACATCCTCCATCACCACATGATTCTTATCCAGCGTGCATTGCCAAGACGTAAGCATTACTGCAATTATCGCCATGAGCCGCACGGCAAATCTGATACTCCTTGTCTGCATTACTCCTGCTTGGGCGTAGGTTTGTTGTTAGCTCCCTCTGGCTTGCCGCCTGCATGCTGGGTGTTGTCGCCATTGTTGGCTCTTTTGCCATAACCACCCTCTCTGCGGCGATCGTTGTGGCGAGATTGTCTGAAGTTACGATTGTGGCGATTCTCGCGATTCTCCTTACCTTCATTATTCTGCCCCAGAGTCCCATTTGAGGCTTCATGCGCACTACCCGAATTCTGCTCCGAAGCCACATTCTCGGCTTTGCGCTGCTCGCGGCGGTTGTTACGAGGCTGATCGTTGCCAGAGAACTTGTTTCGCTGCTCCTTGTTGTGGTTTGATCTGCCTTCGCGAGAGTCGTTGCCCTGCTCGTTATTTTGTTGCTGGTTGTCGCCTTCGTTCTTTGGCTGATTACGCTGACGATTACCCTTATTGCGATTCTTGCGGCGTTTGTTCTGGTTGTCAAAGCGTGTGATGCTATCCTCCACGGTGCGATATGTAGTCTCTTCAACCTTTGTGATTGAATCTTTGTCAATGAGTGATTCCACCTTCTTGCCAGCACGATTCATTGCCAAAATCTCTCTGACTCTTGACGTTGGGATTGTGATCAAGTTGGACATAGTCTCTTTGCTGCTGCTGAAGGACATTGTGTGAGCCAAGATATCGGTCTTTACGAGATGGTACTCTCCGTCCATCGCCTGCAATGGCTCTCTCAGACGAGGCAACATCTGACGTGCATCGGCATACACATCATACTCATACATCAAGCAGCACTTGAGCTTAGAGCATTGTCCCGCCAACTTCTGTGGGTTGAGTGAGATATCCTGTACTCTGGCTGCGTTGGTCGTAACACTCGAAAAACTCGAAATCCACGAAGCACAGCAAAGCTCCCTGCCGCAAGCTCCGATACCTCCGATGCGTCCCGCCTCTTGGCGCGCTCCGATCTGCTTCATCTCGATGCGGATGTGGAATCTGTCGGCAAAGACTTTGATCAACTCTCTGAAATCTACTCGTCCCTCGGCAATGTAGTAGAAGATAGCCTTGATTTTGTCACCTTGATACTCGACATCTCCGATCTTCATGTCGAGTCCCATCTCGGCAGCAATCTGTCGAGACTGAATCATTGTGTCATGCTCCAATGCTATCGCCTCCTGCCAACGTTCAATATCGTATGGCTTAGCCTTGCGGTAAATTTTTTTGTACTCGCCATTGAATGGAGTGAACCCCGTACGGCGAATCTGCTTGGCTACCATGTCGCCCGTAAGCGAGATAATACCAATATCATGACCAGGGGATGCCTCCACCGCAACTATATCGCCACGCTTAAGCTGGAGATTATTGACATTTTTATAGTATGAACGGCGTGTGTTCTTGAAACGTACCTCGAAAATATCTGTCGGGATATTGTCTGGATACTCCTCCAACCACGGTGTTTCATGTAACTTGAAACAGCCCTCTACAGGCTCTACAAGCAGTTCTGTGCCACAGTCGCAGACGGTAAATCCGCGTCCTGGCTCAGGTATATGTTTTTTTGGACATTTAAAATCACAACTCATTGTATGCAAAATTTTGGTAAAGATACAAAAAATATTTTACTATCCATTATTCGCTGCTGATTTATAGCTCGTTGCCGAATGTTGATTTCAATATCCCAAATAAATAGCCTTTGTTCCTAATTTGACTATTTTGAGTTGTGGTAGTGAGAGCGAAAAATTTGTTGATTTGTATAAATATATCTTTAATTGGTCTAAAAGTACACGCAATGTCGCATATTAAATTATTGTGCGTATATTTGTTGGCACATAAGTCGAAATTATTACAATTGTTGTTATGGTACAATATCATGATTGGTTGCCCCAAATCGAAAAGTTGGATGGGGTATTAAGTATTCCGGGCAAAGTTGCCATTTTTAAAATTTCTGACCTAAAAGACCATTTTTCTGGGTGGTCAGTTTTGGAGAGCCCGCATAAGTTTAATTTTCAGCTATTAGTGCGTCATTTCAGTGGATCGGCAAAGTTTAAGATCGATATGCTTGAGTATGATCTTAAGGAACCGACAAATCTTATCAAGATTATGGCGGGGCAGATTCTGATGATAGAGCAGATGAGCGATGATTTTGATGGCGTTGTAGTGATTATGTCCAATAGCTTCGTGGAGAGTATGTTGGTTTATATGAATAACGCTCTGCCATTTAATGTTGCTACGCGTTCGAATTGTGTTAAACATCTTTCTAATGAGGCGATTGATCTTTCGGAGATGTTTCTTAAGGCAATCCATCAGGTGCTGATGAATCAGACAAATCCGCATCTGGATAAGGTGTTGCAGCATGTGCTGATGGCTATATTCTATAGCTCCGATGAGATTCGTTACCAATTGGAGAATGAGAGTGGAGGATATACAAGTGCCGATGCGCTGTCCAAGGAGTTTATGAAGCTGGTGAAAGACAATTTCCGTTCCGAGCGACAACTCCGCTTCTATTCCGATAAATTGTGCATCACGCCACGTTATCTGTCGCGTGTAGTGAAGGAGTGTACAGGATCTTCGGCTGCGGATTGGATTGAGCGATATGTGGTTTTGGAGGCACGCGCTCTGCTTAAATCTACCAATATGACTATCCAGCAGATCAGCGATGAGCTGAACTTCCCTTCTCAGACCTTTTTTGGTAAATACTTTAAGCGTAGGGTAGGCATGTCGCCCAAGGCTTACAGACGATTGGGATAACTTGTTATACAACTTCTAAAAACGGATGAGGGTGCTAACTATAACTGCGTTAGCACCCTCATTGTTTTGTGGTACAACTTGATGTTTTAAATAAAAAGTCAGGCAAGAATAGGGGTCTCTACCTTCGGTATGCTATCTATTGTTAGAGATTCCGCTTAATACTTTCTCTATCGAGTTGTGACTGATTCCAAAGCGAGCAAATGTACGTGATGTAGCAGACTCAGTGTCGCCGCAGATGTCAAGCAGAAGATGTATTGTAGAGAGATTACCGTAAGGGGCAAATTTCTCTTGCAAATATTTACGATAACCGAGCAAATACCTATCTATCGGCAACCTCTCGGCGCAGGGGGTTCGCTCTGCCTGAAACATGATGTGCGTTGTCATCCAAGAAATCTCATTGCGGTGAAGCAACAGCGATAATATATTGTATGCCATCGTGGTGTCGTTGCGTAAAAGTTCTGCCGCAAGATGATCTTTGTATGAGTGGCGAATGTCGGATTTCAAAAGGTCGAACGTTGCGCGCGCAAATAGCGAATCGAGCGTTTTTGATACTTTAGTTTTCATAATCATATATTTTGGACTACTATAACGCAACCCAAAATAGATTATTATGCCATGAGTATCTCTTCTTGTGGAGTTTTATTTTCGGCGCGACCATTCGCCTACCTCCATATCGCGTATATCCTCTCCGTCAATGACAAAACGTATCGCGGTACGTTTGTCATGGAATCCGAATAAACCAGCTGCTCCAGGATTGATGTGTAGGAGTTGATATACGGGGTCGAACATGACCTTCAGGATGTGTGAATGTCCTGCTACGAATATGTCGGGCTTCGCGCTTTGGATAAGCCTTATGGCTTTGGGTGAGTAGTGGCGTGGATAGCCACCGATATGTGTGATTAAGACCCGCTTTTTCTCACACTCAAAGAGCGTAAACTCATTATAGACTCTGCGTATAATGCCACCATCTATATTGCCGTAAACTCCTTTTAGGGGCTTAAAACGGGCTATCTCGTCAGCCATCTCTAAGCCTCCGAAGTCACCAGCATGCCAAATCTCGTCAACATCCTTCAGGAAATTGCGTAACGTCTCATCGAACGTGCCATGAGTATCTGATATGACTCCAATTCTTTTCATCGCTAATCCGCGTAATTTGAGTTGATGAAGTCTGTCGGCAAGAACCAAGTTTTACGTTTTGGGATCTCCCTATCGCGCACGAAAGTGGTTATGGCGTATGATCTCTTCTCTTTGACAAAATCGTTCAGGAATTGCAGTATCTCTGTCTGATTCTCTGTCATGGGCGATCTTGACATCGAGTGATCTTCATACTCTATGGTGTAGAACCAGTAAGCCCATCCCTTCTCCTCCAATCGTTTGGCAATGTATGCAGAGCCGTACATACCCATGCCAAACAATGCTACTTTGTTGTATGGTACTTGGGTGTCGGAATTGCCGTGAAAGAGCATCATGGGTGCAGGTTTTTGCTCCCATTTGGGGGCTCCATCCAACGAGAATACTGCGCCAGCGAAGGCTATGACTCCTGCATAGCGGAATCCTGTGGGCAGGAGTCGGGTAGTGGGGTCTTGATGATTCAGATTGTATTCGGCTTGCAACGCCGTGATAGCACCTGCGCTGGAGCCACTGATTACGATCTGGTCACGATTGATATTCCACTCCTCGGCATGCTCTGCAACAAACGATGTAGCACTGTATAGATCCTCTACGGCTATTGTGATGGTATGGTCAAAGAGCTTCAGGAACTCCAAGATCCCAGGTGATGATGCGTTTTTCATCCCTAAGCGGTAATCAATCGAGACCACATCATAGCCGTTGCGATTGAGAAATTCGAAATAATCTTTATCCGCTTCTCTGTGCCCTGCCGCAAAACCTCCTCCAAAGACATATATCACGCAAGCGCGTTTGCCTTCGATGGGCGCGGCATAGTGATCCAGATACAATGAATCAACACCCTTTACAGCGTAGAGGTGAGTTGTCTTTTGCTCGGCTCTGGCTGAAAAAAAAGTCAGAGTAAGCAGTAATACCAAGATCAAATTCCGAATCATTTTTCTCGTTACTTATTTTTATACTTATCGCCCCAAAGTTGGTTGATGCGCTCCGAGATCTTTATCTCGCTTGCATTCTCCTCGTTAGGCTCGTAAAAGCGCGTGCCAGAGAGTGATTCGGGCATAAACTCCTGCCTGACGAAGCCACCTTCGTAGTCATGGGCATATTTGTAGTCCTTGCCGTATCCCGCTTCGCTCATCAATTTGGTTGGAGCATTTCTTAAATGCAGAGGCACAGGACGATTGGTCGTATCTTTCGAGACAAATGCCAGAGCCTTGTTGATTGCCATATATGCACTGTTGCTTTTGGGACTTGTTGCCAGATAGATAGTAGTCTCAGCAAGGGTTATACGAGCCTCGGGCATGCCGATCTTGTGTACCGTATCGAAACAAGCATTAGCCAAAAGTAGGGCATTGGGATTTGCCAAACCGATATCTTCCGAAGCCAAAATAACAAGTCTTCTGGCAATAAAACGTGGCTCCTCACCACCTGCCAGCATCCTTGCCAGATAGTATATTGCAGCATTGGGATCGCTACCGCGAACTGATTTTATGAATGCCGATATTACATCGTAGTGTTGCTCTCCGTTTTTATCATACAGGGCGATGTTTTGTTGCAGACACTCCGTTACGTACTCATCCGTGATCTCGATCTTGCCATCTGTTGCACCTGCAATGATATCCAATATGTTGAGTAATTTGCGGGCATCTCCACCCGAAAATTTAAACAATGCTTCGGTCTGCTTTACCTCTACCTCGCGGGATTTTAACCCCTCCTCGGCGGTAATAGCCCTTTGAAGCAGGGTGTTTAGCTCCTCATCGTTCATCGATTTGAGGATATAGACCTGACAACGGCTCAGAAGCGGTGAAATAACCTCAAACGAGGGATTCTCTGTCGTAGCACCAATCAGGGTTACTATGCCTTGTTCCACTGCTCCAAGCAAAGAATCTTGCTGACTCTTGTTGAAGCGATGGATTTCATCTATGAATAGGAGTGATGTAGTGGGTGTAAATAGGCTCTGTTTCTTGGCAGATTCGATAACCTCACGCACCTCTTTTACTCCTGATGTGACCGCCGAGAGTGTGTATAAAGGTCGCTTAAGGTGGTTGGCAACCAGCTTGGCGAGTGTTGTCTTCCCGACCCCTGGAGGTCCCCATAGGATAAATGATGGCAGGTTGCCTGTCTCCAGAAACTTACGGAAAACACCATTCGGACCAACCAGATGTGATTGACCGATGTACTCATCAATGCTCTGTGGGCGCAGCCTCTCTGCTAATGGGATACTCATAAATTACTATTTCCTTTAGGGCAAGTGTTTAAGGTTATATGCTAAGTTGTTATTCCAAATACTTAAGGATGTTTCCGCTAATCTGCTGAAGCGAGATTTCGCATAACTTGGTGTTGTACTGAGATGTGAGCAGTCGCTCTTCGGCATCCAAAAGGCTCTTCTGAGCCTCGCGCATGTCGATACCCGAGAGATTTCCCAATCGGTATCGCTCCATCGCAATCTCATAGTTCTCTTTGGCGGTTAGTAGATTTTGTTCCTCCAACTCTATAACCTCCAGATTGTTGCAATACGCCTGCCAGAAATTCGACAGATCTGCCAGAAGCGATTGCTCAACCTGCTTGCGTGTATAGTAGGCATTCTCCACCTCGATCTTGGCATTACGCTGCTCGCGGCGGCGGTTGCCATCAAAGATAGTAAAGCCCATGCTGAGCCCTACGTTAGGACCCAATGTTCCGCGCGTCTTGATCGTTCCATCGGCAAAATGGTTGTGCGTGTAGCCATAGCCGCCCGATAATCTCAGATAAGGGAAGTTGCGCGATTTTACCGACTTGAACTCCAACTCCGAAATCTCGGTATTCTTATCTGCCATCAATATCGAAGTGTTTGTATGCAAGGTCTGAGCTGAGAGCTCATCCCATTTAAGTGAGGAGTTTATATATATAACGGAATCCTCAGCTACGCAGCGCTCTTGCAGATCTTCTTTAGCCATCAGTTCGTTGATGCGTATGCGAGAACTCGAGACCATCTCTTGCTGAGTCATATATTGCGATGAATCGGCGTTGAAATCTACGCGTGCCTGCAATACATCCAGACGAGAGAAGGTTCCGACCTTTAAACGCTCCTCGGCAATGCGAAGTCTCTCCTTGGAAAGAGCCACGGCGTAGCGGAAATTCTTTAAACGTATGGTCTGCTGGATTAGATTGTAATACTCGGCAGTCAGATTTGCTACAAAATCCTCGATCGTATAACGAGTCTGCAATTCGCCTTTTTCACGCATCTCTTGCAGGATTTTGTAGTTGGTACGAATGCGCATACCGTCAAAAATAGTCCAACTTAATGCCAATCCTACATCTGCACTCTGATCGAAAGATCCCTTCTCGGTGTAGCTCTCGCCCTCTCGCGGAGTGGTCGATGTTCTGTCGGAAGAGCCTCTGTAGCCAGCCGAAAGATCCAACGTAGGGAGCATCCCTGCATTGGCAGCTGTAGCATTATTCTGAGCGATTTGCTCATCGTTGCGTACTATGAGCAGATCATAATTCTGCTTCAGACCTACCTCGATACACTCTTTAAGCGAGATCACTTTCAGGCTCTGGGGGGCGTGAGTAGCTTTTACAGGATTTATCTCCTTAATCTGCTGGGCGTTGGCGATGCCGAGCGTAAAGAGTAGAATTATTGTTGTTAACAGATATCTCATGGTCTTTAATTTTCAGTCACTTTTTTACTTCTGTCAGTCGATACATAGGAATAAATTGCAGGAACAATGTAGAGTGTAAGGATTGTCGAAACAACCATACCTCCAACTACCGCTACACCCATTGCGATACGTCCGTTGGCACCCTCGCCTGTTGCCATTGTAAGAGGCAAAAGTCCGAGGATTGTCGAGGTGCTTGTCATCAAGATCGGACGCATACGTTGCAGCGAAGCCTCTTTAATTGCGCTCAACAAAGGCTCTCCAGCCTCCTGCTTCTGGTTGGCAAACTCCACAATCAAGATACCGTTCTTGGCAACCAGACCAATAAGCATGATGATACCAATCTGGCTATAAATATTCATGGTCTGATCAGTAAACGACATAAATATCAATGCTCCAGCGATGGCAAGCGGTACGGTCAGCATGATTACCAGCGGATCCTTAAAACTCTCGAACTGTGCTGCCAGAATCAGATAGATAAGTACGATAGCCAACAAGAATGCGAAAATCAAGCTCGATGAACTCTCTCTAAACTCTTTGGAGTCTCCCGTAAGTGCCGTACGGAAATCATCGGGCAATACCTTCGCCGCGATTCGGTCCATTTCCTCCAGACCTTGACCAATGGTCTTACCCTTAGCCAAACCGCACGAAATAGTTGCCGAGAGGAAGCGGTTGTAGTGATAGAGCTTCGGTGGAGCAACATTCTCCTTTACCTCGACCAAGTTATCCATCTGTATCATCTCGCCACTTGAGCTGCGCAGATAGATGGATTTCAGGTCAGCAGGCTTGTTTCGCTGCTGACGGTTGATCTCTGCCAGAATCTCATACTGCTTACCGTTCATGTAGAAGTAACCCATTCGCTGACCACTCAGACCATATTGCAAAGTCTGTGCGATGTCGCGAGTCGAGACTCCCAGCATATTGGCTTTGTCGCGGTTGATGTTGATTCGTGCTTCGGGCTTACTGAACTTCAAGTCAACATCTGCCATCTGGAATATCGGACTTGCATACACCTCCTCCATAAATTTAGGCAACACATCTTGCAATCGCTCGATGGTCATCGCCTGCAAAACATATTGTACGGGCATTCCTCCTCGGCGAGAACCGAAGGTACTTTGCTGCTGGACAAATCCTCGAGCTTTGGTCTGCTTGCGCACAACGCCCGAAAGCAATTCTGCAATCTCCATCTGTGAACGCTCACGAGTGCTGATGTCATTCAGTGCTATCTGGATATTTCCCGATCCGCTACTTACTCTGGCGGTTACATATTTAGACTCAGGCACAAGCGAGTCGATCATCAAGTTAAGATTCTCGGTGTAGTCTCTGATGTATTCGTATGTAGCACCTTCTGAGCCCATTGTTCGGATGTTGATCTGCGATCTATCCTCCAATGGAGCCAGCTCGGCTGGGATCGAAGTCCATAGCCATCCGATCAAACCGAACATGATAACCACCAAAGGCAGAGCCAACCAACGGCGTTTGAGGAATGATGAAAGGGTACTCTCATAGAAATTATTGAGCCCTACGAAAAATGGTTCGGTCTTAACATAAAACCAATTTTTCTTTTCCTGACACACCAAAATTTTTGACGCGAGCATTGGCGTGATTGTAAGTGCGCAGAATGTAGAGATCAATACCGCACCCGAAATCACCAAACTGAACTCGATAAAGAGCTTACCTGTCATACCCTCCATAAACACGATTGGGAAGAATACTGCCAAAAGTGTGATAGAGGTAGATACTATTGCAAAGAAGATCTCCTTCGCACCCTCGATACCAGCATCAAATGGTTTCATGCCTCGCTCAATACGGATATAAATGTTTTCCGTCATTACGATGGCATCATCCACCACCAATCCCACCGAAAGTACCACCGCAAGCATCGAAAGTACGTTGATCGAGAAACCAGCAATATACATCAGGAAGAATGTTCCGATCAATGACACAGGGATTACGATACATGGGATCAGCGTCACACGGAAGTTACGCAGGAAGAGGAAGATGATAATCACCACAAGGATAAAAGCCTCATATACGGTCTGCTTAACCTCGTTGATAGAGGCGCGGATAAACTTTGTATTGTCGAATCCGTATTTCAGGACAACATCCTCTGGCAGATCTTTTTTCATCATCTCCACTCGCTCATATACTGCATCGGCAATATCAATATGGTTTGCTCCAGGCTGAGGAATTACCACAACTCCACACATTGGCACGCCGTTCATCTTCATGTAACTGCGTGTATCCTGAGGACCTAACTCTGCACGTCCAATGTCGCTTAGGCGTATGATACGGTAGGCATCCTCCTTGATTACCAAGTCATTGAACTCCTTGGCTGTGTGCATAAGTCCCATCGTGCGGATTGTGAGCTCGGTGGTATTTCCCTCGATACTTCCCGAAGGCAACTCCACGTTCTCCCTATCGAGCGCGCTCTTTACATCGACAGGCGTGATGCCATAACCAGCCATCTTGGCAGGATCGAGCCATATACGCATCGAATAACGCTTCTCACCCCAAATCTGCACACTACTAACATCACTGATAGTCTGCAACTGCTCCTTAACCGTCAGGTCGGCAATCTCACTAATCTCAAGCAGCGAGCGTTTGTCACTCTGCACCGCAACCATCAAAATAGGCATGGCATCGGCATCGGCTTTGGCTACTGTCGGAGGGTCGCAATCTCGAGGCAGGAATCTCTGGGCACGTGAAACCTTATCGCGCACGTCATTTGCCGCGGTCTCCAAATCTACCGATAACTCAAACTCTACTGTAATTCGGCTTGATCCCTGACTACTGACACTCGAAAGAGAACGGATTCCAGGGATACCGTTGATATTCTGCTCCAGTGGCTCTGTAATCTGATTCTCGATCACATCGGCATTAGCTCCAGGGTAAGAGCAGTTTACCGAGATAATCGGGTTATCGACACTCGGGTACTCTCTTACTCCAAGCGCACCATATCCAATGAATCCGAAGATCAGGATGATGATGGTCATTACGCTCGAGAGTACGGGACGGCGTATGCTAAGTTCTGAAATATTCATACTTTGGCGATTTCTTATTTGACAACATCAAGTTTTACAGGCAGACCCTCTCTGAGCTGCAGTGTTCCCGAAGTGATGATCGTGTCTCCAATGTTCAAACCCTCGATGATTTGAATCTGCGAGTCGGTGCGGATCCCAGTCTTGACACTAACGGCATGAGCTTTACCTCCACGATAGAGGAACACCTTATCCACACCCATCTCTGGAACTATCGCCTCGGTAGGGATAGCTATTGCATCGGGGATGTCGTGCATACGGATCTTGGCTGTAACGAAACGTCCTGGAACAAGTTTACCGTTGGCGTTCTGATACAATGCTCGTACTGTGATTGTACCATCGGTTACCTTTGACTCCTTAGCATATACCGAAGCAGAATACTCTTCGTTGCGTCCCTCCACCGAAAACTTAAGCGGTGTTCCAACCTTTATCTGCTCGGAGTATCGCTCGGGGATATACATATCAATCTTCAGCGGCGAGAGCTTGGTTAATTTCGCCACTACAAGATTTGGCGAAGCGAAAGCTCCTTCGCTGACATTTCTAAGTCCGATGATACCATCAAACGGAGCGCGCAACTCCGTAAGAGCGATGTTCTGCTTTACGATGTTGATATCGGCGTTGAGGATTGCCAACTCTGTGCTAACCTGCTCGAAAGCTTCTTGGCTAACAGCATCCTTTTGCAACAAGGTGCTTTGGCGGAATACTCTATCCTGAGCAAGTTTTAGCTGAGCTTCGTAGCGTGCAAGCTGAGCCTGCAACGGTTTATCGTTTACCTTGGCAAGCAGATCGCCTTTACGCACAAGTGTACCCTCTTTGAATAGGATCTCTACGATCTTTCCCGATGTCTCGAAAGTCAAATCCACCTCCTCGTCTGGGAGTAGGTTTCCGACCATGGTGATGTTGTCAGTCAGAGGTTGATGCTTGATCTTTAGACCGTTGATATTCAGAACATTTTGTTTGGGTGCTGGTCCCATATTCTGCCCCTGATTCTTGTCAGAGGACTCTGTGTAATATTTGTATCCTCCCGCAACAAGACAAAAACCTATGACAACAGCCGAAGTAATTATCCACTTTCTTTTCATATTTAATATTTTTAGAATCGAACAAAATTCACCCAAAGTTAGTGAAAATTATCGAAAAAGTATTCTATTGTAAACACAATTTGTCGGTGAAGTGACAATAATACGGGGTGAAACGACCATCAAAAATAGCACGTTTAGTCGTTTTTTAGTTTTTGCTCTGCGAATTTGTGAGATGGCAAAAAAATCCTTAACTTTGCTTCTGGATTGTTTATATCTGTATAATTAAGACAGGATGGAAAAGAGTGTTTTTAAATATAGAGTTGAGCCAAGTCATGTTGATTTCACTTCGCGAGCATCGGTCTCTTCGATGTGCGATTTGATTCTGCACGCAGCGGGCAGGGATGCCCACAATCGTGGTTTTGGCATTGATTACCTTGCAGGAAAAAATTACGGCTGGGTATTGTCTCGGTTGTGTGTGGAGCTGGATTATTTGCCTAAGGAGTATAGTGAGTTCACGCTTCATACATGGATCGGAGGATATAATCGTTTGGCTTCGACTCGTAATTTTACCTTGACCGATGAGCGGGGTGTAGAGTTTGGTCGTGCCGTGTCGCAGTGGTGTATGCTCGATTTCGATACGCGCCGTCCTGTGGATATGACCACATTGGCTAAGGTGCATGATGGAACGATTGTAGATTGCCCATCGCCATGTGAGGCTCCTCGCCGTTTGGGAACTGTTGAGGGTGACGCTATCGCAGAGCATCGTGTTTCGTATAGTGACATTGATTTTAATCGACACATGAATACCATGCGCTATATCGACATAATTTTCGATTCTCTGCCTATCGAGCAACTCGAAAAGTTGAACGCATTACGTATGGATATCAATTTTGTGCGCGAGTCGCTCTATGGTGATAAAATTGCGTTGCATGGTGAGCAGAAAGAGGATGGCAATCGTGTCTTTGAGTTTAAAAATGCTGCAGGCGAGGCTCTGTGCCGTATCTCGTTCGAGTTGAAGTAGATCGAATAATTTTAAATTAGGTATATCGGATTATGACACCTATACCATCTTTTATATATAAGAAGTCAAATCAGGTCACGATGATTGTTTTCGTGCCCTTGTTTGCGTTGTTTTTCATTACGATCTATCGTCCACTCGATTTTGATCGTATCAATACCAATGCTACAATTCTTACATGGCTCAACATCTCGCGCGAATTGCTTGTGCAGTTGGTGACCATAGGGTTTATATTGGTGGGAATGTCTGTCGTTGCATTCAGCCGTTGGATAATGAGCATCTATACCAGTCGCCGCCCTATATCTTATGTGCACTATATTACATGGGTTGCCAGCGAGATTATCGTTATGTCGGTGATTTTCACCATTGCGGCGCTCTTCACCGATACGGCTAAGGATGTGGTGACGCTTTTCCGTAACACTCTGGTTAAGACCATCCTCATTTTGTTGATCCCATACGTGATGTGCTATATCTATTTTATATGGCAGGAGCGTGTGGCGCAGCTTCGTATGATTAAGGAGCGTTTGGCGGAGGATGAAACGGCGTTGCAAGCTGCGTATCTTCAGATTTTTGATGAGAAGGGCGAGATGCGTTTGTCTGTTCGCCGAGAGCATTTGTTGATGATCGAGTCGGCAGATAATTACGTTTGCGTGTGGTACATATATAACAATGCGCCTAAGAAGGTCCTCGTCCGTAATACGCTGAAGCATGTTGCCGATCATCTCTCTTCGACTCATGTCCAGCGTTGCCACCGCTCGTATATGGTTAATCTCGATCTGATCAAGGTTATGCGCCGTGAAAAGGAGGGTGTATTTGTGGAGTTCGGCGTGGAAGGCGTTCCCGATGTTCCGATCTCGAAAACCTATATTGAGAATGTAAATAAATGGCTTGTCGGGGGCGCAACTAAGTAGCATTTGTTTGATTAGTTTGTTGTATAATAGGGGTGAAATCTGGAATTTCGCCCCTATTTTTAGTGCTTTTAACCCCTATAGGGATTTAGTCCCACAATTTCGCCCCTTATCACTAACTTTTTTTTCTTTCTATTAAAAGGTAGATATTTGCAAAAGAAAAAATCGTTAAACCTAATTTTGGCGACTTTATACAAGTCGCAACCGAACTTAATATTATGAGACATTATCTTTCTATATTGTTGGAGACGATGCGTGAGAATTGGGAGAAACCAGTTCTTAGCGATTATCGTGGAGAGACATTTACCTTTGCCGACATGGCAAGCCAGATGGCACGCATGCATCGTATCTTCGAGGCTGCGGGTGTTGAGAAGGGAGATCGCGTAGCATTGGCTGCAAAGAACAGCGCACGCTGGGCGATGGCTTTCCTTTCGATTGCTACATATCGCGGTGTGGCAGTATCTATCTTGGCAGATTTTAATCCTGCGGACATTGCAGGTTTGGTAAACCATTCCGACAGTAAGGTTCTTTTTACCGATCCTAAGACTTGGGAGGCGATGAACTCTAACCCTATGCCTGAGTTGAAGGCGGTTATTAATGTTGAGGATTATTCTCCTATATTCTATGTAGAGGATATCTCTGCTGCCATGAAGCGTGCTACAGTTCAGGCTGAGTCATTCTCTGCTGCTATGAAGGAGACCGTGACCAACTACGAGATTGGGGATATGGACGATCTTGCAATCATCAACTACACATCGGGTACTACAAGCTCGCCTAAGGGTGTTATGCTTTCATCTCGTAACATCTCTTCAAATATGGAGTTCGCTCATCGCAACATCCCTATTCAGCCGGGCGATCAGATTATGTCTATGTTGCCATTGGCTCATATGTATGGTATGGCTTTTGAGTTCCTTTATCCATTGTCAGGCGGTTGCCATGTATATTTCTTGGGTAAGACTCCTACTCCTACCATCCTCATGCAGGCGTTGGCAGATATTAAGCCATATTTGTTGATTACAGTACCATTGGTGTTGGAGAAGATCTTTAAGGGTAAGGTTATGCCTACACTTAATAAACCTTTGATGCGTGTGTTGACCTCTATCCCAGGAATTAAGAATATCATCTATGGTAAGGTTTATAAGCAGTTGATGGGTGTATTTGGTGGAAAGATCCGTTCATTCGTTGTTGGTGGAGCAGCCATTAGCCGTCCTGTGGAGAATGTTATGAAGGCTGTTAAGTTGCCTTATACTGTAGGATACGGTATGACCGAGTGTGCTCCATTGATTGGTTATTCACCATGGGATACATTCCGTCTTGGCTCTTGTGGTCGCGCAGTGGATAATGTTGAGGTGCGTATTGACTCAGAAGATCCTACCAAGATCGTTGGTGAGATTCAGGTTAAGGGTGACAACGTAATGCAGGGTTATTTCAAGAACCCTGAGGCTACAGCAGCAGCGTTTACCGAGGATGGTTACTTGCGTACAGGTGATTTGGGTATTATCGATAAGCAGGGTAATATCTTCATTAAGGGTCGTAGCAAGTGTATGATTCTCTCGCCTAACGGTCAGAATATCTATCCTGAGGAGATCGAGAGTAAGCTCAATTCAATGCCTCACGTTGCCGAGTCTCTTGTTGTAGATCGTGGTCATGTGTTGGTTGCTATCGTGGCACTCTCGCCAGAGGATCAGAAGAGTGGCAATATGGAAGAGTTGAAGCAGATTATGGAGCAAAATCGCGAGGAACTCAATAATGTGATGCCTGCATATAGCAAGATCTCTAAAATTGAGATTATCGAGGAGGGCTTTGAGCATACTCCAAAGCAGTCGATTAAAAGATTCCTTTATAAATAATCCCTTATTAAATTCCTTTGGTGGTTTGGGGTGTATCCTTCGAGGTGCATCCCAAATCTTTTTTTTGAGAGTAGAGATTTGTTGAAGATCCAGCGCAAGAAGATAGAGCGTAAATGTAGTTTTTGGGGCTAAGTGTTGCGAGAATCTTCTTAAGTTTGTAACTTTGCTAAAATTTACAAAACTTTATCTCTATGCTTTCAACTCAAGAACGAGAGGCTATCATTGCCTTGATCAAGCGTGAAGTTGTACCTGCTATTGGTTGCACCGAACCGATTGCGGTTTCGTTGTGTGTGGCTAAGGCTACCGAATTGCTTGGCTCTGTGCCAGAGAAGATCAAAGTTTATCTCAGTGCCAATATATTGAAAAATGCCATGGGAGTCGGTATCCCAGCAACGGGTATGATAGGTCTGCCTATCGCCATAGCTTTGGGTGCGTTGGTTGGTCGTTCGGAGTATGGTTTGGAGGTCTTGAAAGATGCCGATGCAGAGGCGGTAGAGAAGGGAAAGCGTTATATTGATGAGAAGCGAATCTCGATTGAACTTAAACCTGCGATTACCGAGAAACTCTATATCGAGGTCGTGGCTCAAGGTGTCGATTCCGAGAGCGTGGCTATTATCGCTGGCGGACATACCTCGTTTGTCTATCTTGAGCGTGCGGGTGAGGTCTTGCTTGATTGCCGAGGAGGGGAATCGGTGCAGGATTCGGAACAGGATGTAGAGTTGACTTTGCGTAAGGTATATGATTTTGCTATGACAAGCCCATTGGAGGAGTTGAGCTTTATTCTCGAATCGAAAAGATTGAATAAGGCTGCCGCCGAGGAGGCTTTCGCCGCGGAGTATGGTCACTCTTTGGGGCGTATGTTGCGCCGTGAGCAGGAGATCAAGATTATGGGCGACAGTATCTTCTCTCGCATCCTTTCTTATACAGCTTCGGCGTGTGATGCACGTATGGGTGGAGCTAAAATCCCAGTAATGAGCAATTCTGGTAGCGGTAATCAGGGTATTACGGCTACTCTGCCTGTGGTGGTTTATGGTGAGGAGCGCGGCGCAACCGAGGAGCAGATGATCCGAGCCTTGACTCTCAGTCACTTGTCGGTTATCTATATCAAGCAGAGTCTGGGACGTCTTTCCGCCTTGTGTGGATGTGTTGTGGCAGCTTCGGGATCGAGCTGTGGTATCACATATCTTATGGGTGGCGGATATGATGAGGTTGCTATGGCGGTTAAAAATATGATCGCCAACCTTACAGGCATGATTTGCGATGGAGCCAAACCAAGTTGCGCGCTGAAACTTGCCAGCGGTGTTTCGACAGCTTTGCTGTCCGCTATGATGGCTATGGAGCATCGTTGTGTGTCGAAATTGGAGGGTATTATTGATGAGGATGTCGATCGCTCGATTAAGAATCTTACAGCCATTGGTCGAGAGGGTATGGACGAGACTGATACTCTGATCCTCAATATCATGACTGGTAAGTGTTAGAATTCTGGCATCGGGACGAGATAATTCATGTTGAGTTTGTAAGTATATGGCACGAGTAGTAGTAGGACTTTCTGGAGGTGTTGATTCTTCCGTTGCGGCATACTTGTTGAAAGAGCAGGGGCATGAGGTCATCGGGCTCTTTATGCGTAATTGGCATGATACCACAGGTACGCTCGAAGGTGACTGCCCGTGGTATGATGATCAAGTCTTTGCAGAGCTTGTTGCCAAACGATTGGATATTCCGTTTCGTTTTGTCGATCTCTCGGAAGAGTATCGCAAAAGGGTAGTGGATTATATGTTCTCGGAGTATGAACGAGGGCGCACACCCAATCCCGATGTGCTTTGCAATAGAGAGATTAAGTTTGATGTCTTTTTGAAGGAGGCTCTCAAACTCGGTGCAGAGTTTGTCGCTACGGGACATTATTGCCAGAAGCAAGTGGTCGAGATCGATGGTGAGCCTCGGTATAGATTGCTGGCGGGTGCAGATAAGAATAAGGATCAAAGCTATTTTCTGTGCCAGCTGACTCAGGAGCAACTCAAATATGCACTCTTCCCTATCGGGCATTTGCAGAAGCCACAGGTGCGCGAGATTGCTCAGCAGCAGAAGTTGGCTACCGCCAAACGTAAGGATTCTCAGGGTATCTGTTTTGTGGGTAAGGTCGATTTACCTGTGTTTTTGCAGCAACAGCTTGCTTCGAAGCAGGGTAATATTCATGAGATTCTGCCTTCGTGGTCAAAGTATGCTTTGCGCGAGGGCGAAACCGATATAGAGAAGTTGGCAGAGCCATACTCCTATACTGTTCGTGATGGTAAAAAGATAGGCACTCACAATGGCGCACATTTCTATACCATCGGTCAGCGTAAAGGTCTGGGTATAGGTGGCAGAAAGGAGTCGCTTTTTATCTTGGCGACCGATGTCAAGGAGAATGTAATATATGTCGGTGAGGGCGATTCTCACCCAGGGCTATATCGTAAAGCTCTGAAAATCCTGCCCGAAGAGGTACATTGGGTTGACGGGAATGATACCATGCGGGTGGGCGAAAGTCGTGAATATATGGTACGCATACGTTATCGTCAGCCGCTTCAGCAGGCAGAGCTTATTTACAGAGAAGATGGCTTGTATCTGCTTTTTGCTCAGCCTCAGAGGGGTATTGCCGCAGGTCAATTTGCGGCATGGTATGATGGTGAAGTGCTTGTGGGTTCAGGTGTGATAAATCGATAGGGTTTGCAATAAAATTTTGTGCGCCAAAGCATAATTCCATATAATTTTGTGATGCGAAAACTCCTGTTTACGTTATTCTGCTGTGTTATCTCTTTCTCGGTTTATGCTCAAGAGCCGAGAAGCATCGGTATGGCGTATTATAACGTAGATAAGCTGTATGATACTATCCCTTCGACATTCTATGATGATAAGGATTTTACTCCGCGAGGAAAATATCGCTGGAGTGGGGAGAAATATTGTCGTAAGGTAGAAAATATAGTACGCGTTCTGGACTCGATGCGAATGCCCATTGTTATGCTCTATGGGGTGGAAAATGAGAGCGTTGTGCGAGATATAGTGGAACGATGCGAAGAGGATTATGCCTACATCCACCGCACTCAGGATTACTCCGATGGTTTGGATTTTGCATTGCTTTATTATGGCGATATATTCTTTCCCGAAAAGGTGACTCCATGGCATAAAGCTATGTGTGTCGAGGGCATAATTGACGGACAGCGGGTGGCAATCATTGGAAATAATCGTTCAACTTCGATTGGTGTTTTAATAAACGAATTGGGGTTGATGGATGGTGATAATAAAATTGTATTGCTTGGTGCACCGAATAAGTTAAATTTTGATAAATATGGGCTGTCGGATCATCTTGCTGCGGCTTCACGCTCAGGATATGGCAATAGAGTGCGCTCAAATAGATGGGAGATGTATGATCGTATAGCTTCAAATATCAGTGCTACAAGCTCTTGCGGTGTTTATATCAAGAGCTGGTTGCTCAGCGAAGGCTCTTATCCCAATCCGACTTTCGAAAGAGGCATATATCGTGGTGGAGGGTCGAGTTTGCTGCCTGTTTTCATATATTTCGACAAAATATTTGCACATTAGAGAAAAAGTTTTAATTTTGTACGGTCAATAGAGTTGCAAACAAATTAGTTAAAACAATAATAAAAATTTAATTAAACCAGTATTATGGCAGATGTAAAACGCGTCTATACCTTCGGTAACAAAGAGGCTGAGGGTAATGGTAAGATGAGAGAGTTGCTCGGTGGTAAGGGAGCTAACTTGGCAGAGATGAACCTTATCGGTATTCCTGTACCTCCAGGATTCACAATCACTACAGAGGTTTGTGCTGAGTATTACAGCAAGGGCAAGGAGGCTGTTATCGAGATTCTCCGTCCTGAGGTAGAGAAGGCTATCCAGAATATCGAGAAGCTTACAGGTATGCGCTTTGGTGATAACGAGATGCCACTTTTGGTATCAGTTCGTTCGGGTGCACGTGCTTCAATGCCTGGTATGATGGATACAATCCTTAACTTGGGTATGAACGATGAGGCTGTTGAGGCAGTTGCTAAGCGTACAGGTAACCCACGTTTTGCATGGGATTCATATCGCCGTTTCGTACAGATGTACGGTGATGTTGTTCTCGGTATGAAGCCAGTATCAAAGGAGGATCACGATCCATTCGAGGTATTGATCGATG
>JAFXLG010000069.1 GCA_017531305.1 Alistipes sp. | reverse complement strand
GTTTTAGAAGTGAAATCTACCTTGTGATTACTTCTTCTTATCGTAGCGTTTTGCGTAACGGCTCATAAACTTATCCACACGACCTGCGGTATCTACCAACTTCATCTTACCTGTGTAGAAAGGGTGAGATGTGTTAGAGATTTCCATCTTGTAAACTGGATAGGTTTCGCCGTTCACCTCGATGGTCTCCTTTGTCGAAACGGCGGACCTGCACAAAAACACGTGGTCATTCGACATATCCTTGAATGCCACTAAACGATAATTTTCTGGATGAATACCCTTTTTCATTTCGTCTTTTTGTTTAATTAAGTACTTAATTCGGCGCAAAGGTACAAAATATATTTTCTCCACCAAACTTTTCCCAAAGAAAATCACTCTTATTTGCTCGATTTTCGGCGATTACACTCTCGGCAAAGCATTTTCAGGCTACATATCGTCTCTACTGTTTAATCACATAAGGTTTATCAACGATTTTATCCATTGTGTTTGGAGGTGAGACAATCAGCAAAGAACATCCATGAGGTGCGATCTCCTCTTCGTAACGCTCGCGCGGACCGATCTTCGCCACATCCTTCTGACGCCATACGTCACGGACGGTAATCTCCTTACTCCACAAGCCGAGGGTGCGAGGTGTAAAGCCTATCTTCTGAGGCTTGGTAGAGGTATTGAAAAGTCCTACCGCCAAATTGCCATTCTCCAGAATCTTCACATAGACCACATATCCATCACCGCGGAAATATGGCACAGCACGCATACCCAACGGATCCTGCATAATATCATTTACCTCATGGTTACACAAAAGACTTAGCGTAAAATCATCCATCTGCGCAATATCACAACCGATCAACATCGGAGAAGAGAAGAGACTCCACAACGAGATATGAGTATATTGCTCATCGGGGGTCAGGCGCGTATAGTGAAGATTAGCTCCCCAACCTACCATACCGACAACCAACATATCGGCATCTGCCCAATGACCTGGACCACTGAAGGCAGGCCAACGATCCTGAGGACCAAAGCCGATACGCATAATACTGCTCCACGTATCGAAAATATCGTCTGTTGTTCGCCAGCACTGAGTCAGCTCACGCCAAGAGTGAGCCAGAGCAAATGGATCTGAACCAGAGATACTTAGAGCGATGTCGCGACCTGTGGCACGCAAGGCATCAGCCATCTCCTTAGTATAATAATAGTCGTTTGGATTCCAATCGTACTTCAGATAATCTATACCCCAATCCGCCCACTGCTTGGCATCCGCCTCGGCAAAAGAGTAAGCACCATGGTAACGGAAATAACCGCTATGCAGTTTACCCTTCGGGTCTTTGAGCTTATAGTTCTCATCGCACACACCCTTCTCTACCCAATCGTATTTTCCTTCGGGATTATCGCACTGTGTACCGATATGACCTTGATATGTGGCAACCCATGGAGCCGAATAGATACCAGCCTTGAGTCCCATCGAGTGCAACTCATCCACCAAGCCTTTGATGTCGGGGAACTTATCGTTAGGTTGAATGGCATTATACTTACCGCCACGCACGCCCTGCCAGCCATCGTCTATATTAATATATGTCCAGCCATAATTCACCAAGCCCTTATCGACCATAGCCTTTGCCGAACTTAGGACCTTCTCCTGACTCACAGCTCCGCCCCAGCAATTCCATGAGTTCCAGCCCATAGGAGGGGTAAGCAGGATATCCTCACCCACAACGATACGCAAATCTCGCTCAGCCTCACCCAACGCATTCTTGGCACGCAACGTAACATGATATGTGCCCGCCTTGCGAAGCACGCCTGTAATAATTCCACTCTCAGAATCGAGTTTCAAGCCCTTAGGCAGTCCTTCAGCCGAGAATGTCATAGGGCGAATACCTGTAGCGGCAATGGTATATCTAAACTCAGCCTTGGGGCGCACTCCAAACACTCTGGCACTATTGATACGCGGAGTATCGGGTGCTGGTGGAGTTAAGATATACTTCGAGTTGTCGGGAGCAGTAGGCTGGGTTTGTCCCACAGCCGATGTGGCACAAACCAAAGATGCCAACGCAGTAAGGAGAATTAGTTTTAAATTGTTTCTCATGGTTATCGTTTTTGATATTTAAGACAAATTTTCAAGTAAAGATAATCAAATACTCCACGAAAAACAAATCATCGTCCGATTATTTACACGCTCGGCATCGCCACATTGTAATATTTCAGGACTGGGTTTGGAAACAAAAGGTTTAATCTGCACACTTTTTATATGCGAAACTTTTTGTTTTAAAAATTTTTATCATACCTTTGCACTCGCAAAACTCTCAGAGAGTTTATGTGCGGACCCATAGCTCAGTTGGTTAGAGCAGCGGACTCATAATCCGAAGGTCGTGGGATCATGCCCCTCTGGGTCCACATTGAAAGCGGTTGTGTTTTTACAATCGCTTTTTTCTTTTTTAGGTTCCCCCACCAATTCCTATTACGCAAATCAAATCCGCACTTTCAAGCAAATAGTTTGCGTAAAATTGACAAATATTCACACAAGAAAATTGTAAGTTTCCAATAATTGTCATATATTTGTTTTGAGTATGGGCATTGCGCCCTTACCCGACAACCTTTAACCTACAAAACTTAAATGCTTATGAAAAAGTTACTATTCATAGCTTTGGGGGTTGCGCTACTTATGGTATCTTGCACCCCTACACGAGGTTTGGTTCGCAATCCTAAAATTGCCAACAACAACTCACCTGAAATCACTATCACAAGTATTGAGTTTGGCGACACGGAGACTATCGTTGAGATGAGCTTCTCGTTCCCTGCCGAGAGTGGATATTGGGTTCGTTTCAACGAAAGTACATTCCTACTCACAGACAAAGGTGGCAAATATCAGATCCGCGAAGTTGAGGGGTTGAAATTTGGCGAAAAATACTACATTCCCAAAACAGGTAGAGCCGATTTCATCGTACATTTCCCACCTGTAACCAGCAAGGTGCAGACGGTGAGCTTCATGGAGGTGGATATCGACAACGGCTGGGAGGTGCAAGGAATCCAAGTTGACCGACTGGAGAGAGGTCGTTAAGGAAGAAACCGTAAAAAAGCAGAGTATAAATGTTAACAGAACTCAAAGAGAAGGTATTTAAGGCAAACCTCGACTTGGTAAAACAAGGATTGGTGATATTCACATGGGGTAACGTATCGGGTATCGACCGCGAGAAGGGGTTGGTTGTGATAAAGCCCAGCGGTGTGAGCTACGATGATATGAAGGCAGAAGATATGGTCGTGGTGGATCTGCACAGCGGCAAGGTCGTGGAGGGCGACCTAAATCCATCGTCAGATACCCCTACCCACTTGGCTCTATATCGCGCTTTTGCCAACATCGGAGGTGTCGTACATACCCATTCGACATACGCCACAGCATGGGCTCAGGCTGGGTTGGATATCCCCAACATAGGTACCACTCACGCCGACTACTTCTATAAGGATATCCCATGCACGGGTGATATGACTAAGACTCAGGTGGAAGGTGACTATGAATTGGAGACAGGTAATGTAATCGTTGCTCGTTTCGAGGGTATCAATCCCGACCACACACCGGGCGTATTGGTCAAAAATCATGGTCCATTCTCTTGGGGAGCAACTCCCGACAAGGCTGTATATAACGCCAAAGTGATGGAGCAGTGCGCACAGATGGCATATATTGCCAAAACGCTAAACCCCTCACTTGAGATGAATCCTCTGCTTATCGAGAAGCACTACATGCGTAAGCATGGTCCCAACGCCTATTATGGACAAAAGAAAAAATAGCAACCTATAAAATTATTAACAATTAAAAACTTTAAAACTATGGCATTTGAAAATCATGAAGTATGGTGGGTAACTGGTGCTCAGTTGCTCTATGGTGGTGACGCAGTTGTTGTCGTTGATTCACACTCTAAGGAGATGGTAGATGGCTTGAACGCATCGGGCAATCTTCCTGTAAAGGTGGTTTATAAGGGTACAGCAAACTCTTCTAAGGAGGTAGAGGCTGTAATGAAGGCTGCCAACAACGATGAGAAGTGTATCGGTGTAATCACATGGATGCACACATTCTCTCCAGCTAAGATGTGGATCAAGGGTTTGCAGCAGCTCAAGAAGCCACTTTTGCACTTCCACACTCAGCACAACGCAGAGATTCCATGGGATACAATGGATATGGATTTCATGAACCTCAACCAATCGGCTCACGGCGACCGCGAGTTTGGTCATATCTGCACTCGTATGCGTATCCGCCGCAAGGTTGTTGTAGGTCACTGGAAGGATGCTGAGGCTCAGCGTAAGATCGCTATCTGGCAGCGTGTAGCAGCAGCTTGGGCTGATGCTCAGGATATGCTCATCTTGCGATTCGGTGACCAGATGAACAACGTAGCCGTAACAGACGGTGATAAGGTAGAGGCAGAGCAGAGAATGGGTTACCATGTTGACTACACTCCTGTTTCGGAGCTTATGGAGTATTGGAAGCAGATCAAGGATGCTGACGTAGATGCACTCGTAGAGGAGTATCACCAGCTCTACACTTGCTCTGAGGAGATTCTCGATCCTTCGACTGAGGCTGCTAAGAAGGTTTGGAATGCAGCTAAGGCTGAGCTCGCATTGCGTGCTATCCTTAAGGATAAGGGTGCTAAGGGCTTCACTACAAACTTCGATGACTTGGGTACAAACGACATCAACGATCCTATGTTCGTAGGTTTGGATCAGATCCCTGGTTTGGCTTCACAGCGTTTGATGGCTGAGGGTTATGGCTTTGGTGCTGAGGGTGACTGGAAGTCAGCTGCATTGTATCGTACCGTATGGTACATGAATCAGGGCATGACTAAGGGTTGTTCATTTGTGGAGGATTACACTTTGAACTTCGATGGTGCAAACTCTTCTATCCTTCAGTCACACATGTTGGAGATCTGCCCAATGATCGCTGCAAGCAAGCCATCTTTGGAGGTACACTTCCTCGGTATCGGTATCCGCAAGCAGATGACTGCTCGTTTGGTATTTACATCTAAGGTAGGTTCTGGTTGCACAGCTACAGTTGTTGACTTGGGTAACCGCTTCCGCTTGATCGTAAACGATGTAGAGTGCATTGAGCCAAAGCCACTGCCTAAGTTGCCTGTTGCATCGGCTCTTTGGATCCCTATGCCAAACCTTGAGATCGGTGCAGGTGCATGGATCTTGGCAGGTGGTACACACCACTCATGCTTCTCTTACGACTTGACTGCAGAGTATTGGGAGGATTATGCTGAGATGGCTGGTATCGAGATGGTATATATCTCTAAGGATACAACTATCAGCGAGTTCAAGCAGCAGTTGCGTAACAACGAGGTTTACTACATGCTCAACAAGGCTCTCTGCTAAAATTTCAAGACTCAGAGTTTAAAGAAAGAATACTATGGCTGAAAACAAATATGTAATTGGTCTTGACTACGGTACCGATTCGGCTCGCGCCCTGATCGTCAACGCTATGACAGGTGAGTCAATCGCTACTTCGGTTAAGTATTATCCACGTTGGAAAAAGGGGTTGTACTGCAACCCCAAAACCAACCAATGGCGTCAGCACCCAAAGGATTATTTAGAGGTATTGGTTGCAAGCGTAACCGAGGCTTTGGGACAATGTTCGCCTGAGGTAGCCAAGAATGTTGTGGGTATCGCATTCGATACTACAGGTTCTACACCTGCATTTACCGATGAGACTGGGACTCCATTGGCAATGTTGCCAGAGTTTGCTGAGAATCCTAACGCGATGTTTGTCTTGTGGAAGGATCACACCGCAATCAAGGAGGCTGCCGAGATCAACGAGAAGTGTAAGGCAAACGATGTGGACTACTCTCAGTACGAGGGTGGTATCTACTCTGCCGAGTGGTTCTGGGCTAAGGCGATGCACGTCTTGAGAGAGGATCCAGAGGTATTGGCTAAGGCATACTCAATCGTAGAGTATTGCGAGTGGTTGCCAGCTGTTTTGACAGGTGTCACATCGGCTAAGGATATCGTTCGCAGCCGCTGCGCCGAAGGTCACAAGGCTATGTGGCATGAGTCTTGGGGCGGTTTGCCACCAGAGGAGTTCTTGGTAAGCCTTGATCCTAAGTTGGCTGGTTTCCGCGAGCGTCTGTTCGAGAAGACTGAGACTGCCGAGAAGCCTGTGGGCAAGCTCTGCAAGGAGTGGGCAGAAAAGTTGGGCTTGAGCGAGGATGTTATCGTAGCAGGTGGTGCTTTCGACTGCCACATGGGAGCCGTTGGAGCAGGTGTTGCGCCTAACACATTGGTACGAGTTATCGGTACATCGACTTGTGATGTGATGGTATCTTCTTACGAGGAGGTTGGCGACAAACTCATCAAGGGTATCTGTGGTCAGGTTGACGGCTCGGTTATCCCTGGCATGATCGGCTTGGAGGCAGGACAGTCATCTTTTGGTGATGTATTTGCCATGTTCCGCCGCGTCTTGGAGTTCCCACTGCGTCAGGTTTTGCCTAAGAGCTCGTTGGCTCAGAAGCTCTCTGAGCATGAGATGGAGGCACTTATCGAGGAGGCTGCCGACAAAATTATTGTCGAGCTTACCGAGGAGGCTGAGAAGATTCCTATCAGCGAGAGTTCTATGGTTGCTACAGATTGGATCAACGGACGCCGTACTCCTGATGCAAATCAGCTTTTGGAGGGTACTATCGCTGGTTTCACACTCGGCACTCAGGCTCCTCAGATCTATCGTGCTTTGGTCGAGGCTACAGCCTATGGTACTAAAGCTATCGTGGATCGCTTCATCAGCGAGGGTTGCCGTATCGATCAGGTGATTGGTATCGGTGGTATCGCTCTGAAGTCTCCATTTGTGATGCAGACCATGAGTGACGTCTTGAATCTCCCTATTAAGGTATGTAACACCGATCAGGCTTGCGCATTGGGTGCAGCGATGTTTGCTGCTACCGCTGCTGGAGTATATGAGAAGGTGGAGGATGCTATCGAGGCTATGAACTCAGGCTTCTCAAAGACATACTACCCATCGGAGGAGAACCACAAGGCATATATGCCTATCTACGAGAAGTATCTCAAGCTGGGTGCATTCGCCGAGAAGGAGATCTTCACCGCAGAGTAACGGGTTAGCATATTAACAGTAAATAGGCTGTCGCTTAGATGTTGCGACAGCCTATTTCATTTTCGCTAAAAAGCTTTACTTATTATACTCTCGGGCAAACTCCATCAATGCCCAAGGCAGATGACAATATCCCGTAGGATTCTTATCCAAATAATCCTGATGATACTCCTCGGCAGCATAGAAATTCTTTAGCGGTTCAAGCTCCACCGCCAAAGGCTCGCCACACTCTGCCGCCACCCTATCGTACTCCTCACGAATGGTAGGTAGATCCTCCTGAGTCACATAATATATTCCCGTACGGTATCGAGTGCCTACATCTTCGCCCTGCTGATTGAGCGACAGCGGATCGATGGTACGAAAATATAGCTCTACGAGTTGTTTAAGACTGATTACCTGCTCATCGTACACCACTCTGACGGTCTCGGCATAACCTGTCTTATCGGTATAAACCTGCTCATAGGTCGGATTCTCAATAGCTCCATTGGCATAACCCGATGTAGCACTCTCCACACCACGAATCTGCTTAAAGAAGTGTTGCGTACCCCAGAAGCAACCACCTGCAAAATATATCTCCTTCATAACCTCTCACACTATCCACAATGGAAATAACGCTTCACAAGCTCCAACATAGCAGCCTGATCGCCCTCGATCTGAGCACGCAAACCAGAATCGGCATACGAGCGCAAACGCTTGATTATGCCATCAATCATTGCCGCGCTAAAGACATTATATTGCTGGAATATCTCTCGCTGACTCTCCAAGCAGGCTGCCGAAGCCTCACAATTGTCGGGCAACTGCTTCAATGAGTTGAGTTTATCCTCATTCTCCTTCTTATGGATATTGACATTGACATACGTAGCATCAGCCACCTCCAAAGCATTATCCATCTCAAAGCCATGACGGCACGCCACAGCCAAACCCGCTATCAGCTGATAGATATCTGCCGAGCCATCGGGTGAGCGCATCTCCACAGTCTGCTTCTGCGAGGTATCATATCGGCTCTCCTCCTCCAGAGGATTGGCTATGCGACACATATCACTTTTGGCTGCCCAACCCAGCGGCACACGCACCAATACAGAACGGTTGCGATCACCCCAACAGATATTGGTAGGAGCCTCCTGATGTGGCACTAAGCGGAAATATGATGTAGGGTTGGTATTGCCAAAGGCTGTGATTGAAGGTGCAAGCTCCATCATACCAGCTATGGCGCGGCGAGCAGACTCAGAAAGCACTCCATCCTGCAACATCTGATTCTTGCCATCCTTCATTATGCGCATATGTATGTGCAAACCAGATCCCGCCTTGCCTGTGGTGATCTTGGGAGCAAACGTAATATCATAACCATACTGATATGCAAGATTACGGATGATCCACTTGGCGATCATGAGCTGGTCGGCAGCCTCCTCGGCAGCCACAGGCAGAAACTCGATCTCGTTCTGCTCATAAATCAAGCCATCTATCGTAAAGTTACCCACCTCCGAGTGACCATACTTAATCTGACCTCCCGCCTGAGCTATGTATGACATACACTGAGTACGGAATTCGTTGAATTTGGCGTATGGAGCAGACTCATGATAACCCTTCTGATCGGTAGCTGGATAGAGCTCCACATCGGGAGCTATGACATAATACTCCAACTCGCCCATCGCCTGAAACTCCATGCCTGTGACCTGATTGAAAGCTCGGCACGCCTTACGAAGCGTATTCTCTGGAGAGCTCTCCAATGGCTCGCCATCCTTATTGAAATAGGAACAGAGCGTCGACAAGGTAGGCAACTCGGCAAACGGATCAAGGAAAGCTGTCGAGAAGCGAGGTATCACATAGAGATCGCTACTGCCCGCCTCGATGAATGGGAAGAGGCTCGATCCATCGACTCTTTCGCCACAAGTAAGTATCGCATCGAGATATGCGGCATTGTTAATCACGAAATTCAGCGTCTTCAATCTGCCATCACCTGCAGGGTACATAAAGTTGACCATCTGAATCTCGTTTTGGCGAATAAAACGCACAATATCGGCTTTGGTAAACTCCTTACACGGCTTACCCAAAAATGCTACGAGCCTATTAGGACTCATCTCCAACTCTTTGTTCATAGGTTATATTGTTTAGATTTCTAATTACAAACACTTTGCAAGACTTTACAAAGATACGAAATAATTCCAAATTCCCGTTACTACCATTAGTTATATTACATAAATTTAGCTACCTTTGTCTGTAATACTTTGTCCACCGAAATTAGTGGCAAAATTGATACCTTAAAACTTATGAAACTAACCAGACTCTCTATTTGCATAATCTGTCTGCTACTTAGCATAGGCTCAGCCAATGCTCAAATTACAGAAAGAGTACGCCCCATTGAGTGGGAACGTCTCATTCTTGGTGGCAGATATATGGATCGCTTCAAGCCAATGCCCGATGGCGAGCTCAAAACTAACGTGTGGGGAGCGCAAGACGTCATCCCACGTTTTGTAGATAACGGCATCGAGGATCCCAAAATCTCATTCTGGGGAGGAAATATCCTCAAAGGCGATGACGGATTATACCACCTCTACGTCTGTGGCTGGGCAGAGAATTCACCCAAAGGACATATGTTCTGGCCAAACTCTACGGTCTATCACACCACTTCGAAATCACTGCATGGTCCATACAAAATTGTCGAAGAGATCGGCAAGGGACACAACCCCGAAGCATTTATGCTCGCAGATGGCAGGGTTGTAATCTATGTCATTGACGGCTACTATATTTCAGACGACATGAACGGTCCTTGGAGCTACAACCACTTCGAGTTTGATCAACGCGACCGCCGCATAATCGAAGGTCTTTCAAACCTTACCTTTGCCACACGTCAAGATGGGTCGAAGCTGATGATTTGCCGAGGAGGAGGCGTATGGATCAGCAAGGATGGAATCTCACCCTACCAGCAAATCTCCGACAAGAGAGTATATCCCGATGTGGATGGTCGCTTTGAAGATCCTGTGGTATGGCGCGATGAATTGCAATATCACCTGATAGTAAACGATTGGTTAGGGCGCATCGCCTACTATCAACGCTCCAAAGATGGCATAAATTGGATCACCGAAGCGGGCGAGGCATACACCCCCGATATCTCGTTCCACAGCGATGGTAAACAGGAGAAGTGGTTTAAATACGAGCGTGCCAAAGTCTTTCAGGATGAGTATGGTCGCGTTGAGCAGATGAACTTCGCTGTTATTGACACCATCAAATGGAATGATCTGCCAAACGATAACCACAGTTCGAAGAATATCTGCATCCCGATGAACAAAGGACTACGAATCAGTGTAATGAACAAACTCCCTATTTCGGAATACACGCAGCAGATCGCGCTTTTGGTAAAGGCTGAAGAGGGTTTTAATCCACAGACAGATCTGGATCTTGGTTCGCTGAGATTTGGCTCTCACAACAAGGTCAATTTCGGATATGGATCGAGAGTAATCTCGGTACATCCTCAAAAGAAAGACCTGATCATCATGTTCGATGCCCATGGTTGCGGCATTACCGAGGAGGAGTGGGCACCCAAGCTCATAGGCAAAAAGAAGTCGGGTGAGATGATTTACGGCTACGCCAAACTTTCGTATGTGGACTATAATCCTGCCATCCTGTCGGCTCTCAAGCCTCAATTCAAGAACGGATATATCCACCTCAAGGTGCAGAATTTCGGACTCTCTGCATCCAAAGGTTGCGATATCATGCTCTCTGCAAACGGCAAACTTCTGGGCAAGGCAAAGCTGTCAGCCATCAAACCCTATGGTGAAAAGATTGTGGTTTTCGAAGGCTCGTTCACCGAGGAGAGTCTGAAAGGTGAAATCGAGATTCTCTACCAGCGGCGAGGTAAGACATTCGCCAAGAATACTTTGAATTAGTAAAATTACTAAAACTGAACAAAATATGAGAAAACTTACTTTAACACTCGTTACGCTCTTCGGCGCATTATCACTCTGCGCACAGCAACATAACATGGTAATTCAAGCCGACCAGATCGGAGCTCAGATTCAACCTACGATGTATGGACTCTTCTTCGAGGATATCAACTATGGTGCCGATGGAGGTCTTTATGCCGAGTTGGTGAAGAATCGCTCTTTCGAATTCCCTCAAAACCTGATGGGATGGGTAACATTCGGCAACGTGAAGCTGATGGATGACGGTCCTTTCGAGCGTAATCCTCATTATGTACGTCTGGGTAATTCGGGACACGGTCACAAACACACAGGTCTGGAGAATGAAGGATTCTTCGGCATCGGAGTAAAGGAGGGTGCCGAGTATCGTTTCTCGGTTTGGGCGCGTGGCGAGAAGCAGCGTATCCGCGTAGAACTTATCAAGAACAACACAATGGCTGAGAATCAAGTCTTTGCGGCTCGCGATTTAGAGATTGACTCTAAGGAGTGGAAGAAGTATGAGATCATCTTGCGCTCTCCGCTTACCGAGCCTAAGGCACATCTGAGAATTTTCCTCACATCGGGTGGCACTCTCGATCTGGAGCATATATCGTTGTTCCCTGTTGACACATGGATGGGACGCGAGAATGGTCTGAGAAAAGATCTCGTGCAGGCACTATACGACATCAAACCAGGTGTATTCCGCTTCCCCGGCGGATGTATTGTCGAGGGTACAGACCTTGAGACTCGTTATAATTGGAAGAATACCGTAGGAGCTGTAGAGAATCGACCACTCAACGAGAATCGTTGGCACTACACCTTCACTCACCGCTTCTTCCCCGACTATTTCCAGAGCTATGGCTTGGGATTCTATGAGTTCTTCCTGCTTTCGGAGGATATCGGCGCAGAGCCACTGCCTATCTTGAACTGCGGTTTGGCTTGCCAATTCCAGAACGGACACCCTGAGGCACACGTTGCAGTATGCGATTTGGAGCCATACATTCAGGATGCGATAGATCTTATCGAGTTTGCCAACGGCGACACAACAACCACTTGGGGTAAGTTGCGTGCCGAGATGGGACACCCTGAGCCTTTCAATCTCAAATTCCTCGGCATCGGTAACGAGCAGTGGGGTCCTGAATACCCAGAGCGTCTGAAGCCTTTTGTCGAGGCTCTGCGCAAAGCTCATCCCGAGATCAAGATCGTGGGTAGCTCAGGTCCTAACTCTGAGGGCGATCAGTTCGAATACCTATGGCCTGAGATGAAGAAACTCAAGGTAGATTTGGTAGATGAGCATTTCTACCGCCCTGAAGCTTGGTTCCTTAATTCGGGTATGCGTTATGACTCTTATGACCGCGAGGGTCCTAAGGTTTTTGCTGGCGAATATGCTTGTCATGGTCGTGGTAAGAAGTGGAATCACTTCAATGCCGCACTCATGGAGGCAGCCTTCATGACCAACATCGAGCGTAACGCCGACATTGTACACATGGCAACCTACGCACCTCTGTTTGCCCATGTGGAGGGTTGGCAGTGGCGTCCCGATATGATCTGGTTTGACAACCTTCGCTCGGTGCGTACATGCAGCTATTATGTGCAACAGCTTTATGCCCTAAACAAGGGAACAAATGTAGTACCTCTTACTATGGATGGTAAGCCCGTAGCAGGCGTAGAGGGTCAAGACGGACTCTTCGCCAGCGCAGTATGGGATAGCGATAGCCAAAGCTACATCGTCAAGGTTATCAACACCTCGGATAAGGCTCAGCCCGTGGAGCTATGCTTCGCAGGTCTTGGCAAGAAGGAGCAGCTCACTGACGGTAGCCTGACTACATTCCATAGCGATGATCCCGATTTGGACAATACGGTAGATAACCCTACAGCTATTGAGCCGATGGAGTCGAAGATCTCTATCGAGGGCAACACACTCAAGACTCAGGTTGGAGCCAAGAGCTTTGCTATGTATAAGTTTAAGAGAATCAAAACACAAAAATAACCAATTATGTTAAAGAAACTTTCATTACTGAGTGTCATGTTGGTGGCAGTTGCAAGTATGCTCTGCTCTGCAGCAATGGCGCAGGCGCAAACCAAAGGCGGCACATTTGAGGCAGGCAAGGGGACATTCCTGCTCAACGGCAAACCATTTGTCGTAAAGGCTGCTGAGCTTCACTACCCTCGTATCCCAAAACCTTACTGGGATCAGCGCATCAAGCTCTGCAAGGCTTTGGGTATGAACACAGTCTGTCTGTATGTATTCTGGAATGCCCACGAGCAACGTCCCGATGAGTTTAACTTCTCGGGGCAGCAAGATTTGGCGGAGTTCTGCCGCTTGTGTCAAGCCAACGGAATGTATGTAATCCTTCGCCCGGGTCCATACGTATGTGCCGAGTGGGAGATGGGCGGTCTGCCTTGGTGGCTTCTGAAGAAGAAGGATATCCGCCTGCGTGAGGATGATCCATACTTCTTGGAGCGAGTGGCGATCTTCGAGAAGAAGGTAGCTGAGCAGGTGGCTGATCTTACAATCCAGAACGGCGGTCCTATCATCATGGTGCAGGTCGAGAACGAGTACGGCTCTTATGGCATCAACAAGAAATATGTTGCTGCGGTGCGCGACATAGTACGCGAGAACTTCGGCAATGTGGCTCTTTTCCAGTGCGATTGGGCTTCAAACTTTACCAACAATGGTCTGGATGATCTGATCTGGACTATGAACTTCGGTACAGGAGCCAACATCGACCAGCAGTTTGCACGCCTAAAGAAGTTGCGCCCCGATTCTCCGCTGATGTGTAGCGAGTTCTGGAGTGGATGGTTCGACAAGTGGGGTGCAAACCACGAGACACGCCCCGCTGCCGACATGATTGCGGGCATTGATGAGATGCTCTCTAAGGGTATTTCCTTCAGCCTCTATATGACACACGGCGGTACAAACTGGGGACATTGGGCTGGCGCAAACTCTCCAGGCTTTGCTCCCGATGTGACATCGTATGACTATGACGCTCCGATCAGCGAGTCGGGACAGACCACTCCAAAGTATTGGGAGCTGAGAAAGGCTTTGGCTAAATATATGGATGGCAAGAAGCAGGCTAAGGTTCCTGCCTTGATCAAGCCAATCGCAATCGAGGAGTTCCAATTCACCGAGATGGCACCTTTGTTTGAAAATCTGCCCGAGGCTAAGACCAACGAGCCTTTGCGCACCATGGAGGAGTATGATCAGGGCTTCGGTTCAATACTCTATCGCGCTACCCTGCCTACGATCCCTGCTGGCACTAAATTGCGTTTGGAAGCACACGACTATACTCAGATATTCATCAACGGCACATATATCGGCAAGCTCGACCGCCGCAACGGCGAGCGCGAAATCACACTCCCTGCTTGCAAGGAGGGCTCTCAGATCGATATCTTGGTCGAGGCTATGGGACGTATCAATTTCGGTCGTGCAATCAAGGATTTCAAGGGTATTGTGTCGGATGTTAAACTCAGCTACACTCTCAATAGTGGCAACGCCGAGGTTAGCGTAAATCTGAAGAGTGGTTGGCAGGTGTTCAACATCGAAGATACCTACGACTTCTACAAGAATATGAATTTCCAGCCTATCAAGTCGCTTGTCGATCAGAAGGGTCAGCGTATCCCTGGAGTCTATCGCGCCACATTCAATCTGAAGAAGCCAAGCGATACATTCCTCAACTTCGAGACTTGGGGCAAGGGCTTGGTATATGTCAATGGTCACGCCATGGGTCGAATCTGGGAGATTGGTCCTCAGCAGACACTCTATATGCCTGGCTGCTGGCTCAAGAAGGGCGAGAACGAGATCATCGTATTCGATGTGGTAGGTCCACGTGAGGCTAAGTGCGAGGGTTTGGCTGAGCCTATCATCAACCAGTTGCAGCAGGTTAAGCCTCTGATCCACCGTGCCGAGGGCGAAACTCTTGACCTGAGCGCAGAGAATCCTGCACTCAAGGGTAGCTTCAAGGCTGGCAACGGTTGGCAGGAGCATAAGCTCGCTACACCTGTAAAGGGTCGCTACATCGCTCTTGAGGCTCTCTCTTCACAGGATGGCAAGCCTATGGCATGTATCGCCGAGATGTATCTCTTGGATGAGAAGGGTGAGCGTCTTTCACGCGAGCCTTGGGTTGTGAAGTATGCCGACAGCGAGTCAGTAGCACAAAACAACTGCAACGCCGACAAGATCTTCGACCTTCAGGAGTCAACCTATTGGAAGACCGAGGATGGTGTGAAGTTCCCACACTCTGTTGTGATTGATCTGGGTGGCGAGCACACAATCTCAGCAATCCAATACTTCCCACGTATGGAGGAGGGTGCTCCAGGTAGCATCAAGGAGTTCAACCTCTACATCAAGGGCGAGGAGTTCAAGATCAAGAAATAAGAATCTCCCTCCACACAAAAATCCCCGAAGACTCAAATCTTCGGGGATTTTACTTTTATCAAAACTATAGAAAAGAAATTTCTAATACCAGAGTTTCTTCTCCTGACCCATCTCAAAGCGAAGCTCGCCACCCGCGATAAGGTCATCGTGCGAGATCCATGGCTTGCGATACTCCTTGCCGTTAAGCCAAACGCGCTGGATATACTTGTTCTGCTCGGAGTTATTCTCGGCAATGATGGTAAACTCTCCACCCTTAACCTTTAGCTCTGCCTTATCAATAATAGGAGAGCCAAACCAATAGCGCGCACCAGCAGGCTCAACCTCATACAAGCCCATAGCCGACATCACATACCATGCCGACATCTGACCTACATCCTCATTGCCCGAAAGACCTGCTTCGCCATCGAAATAGAGCGTCTGCAACACCTCGCGCACCTTGTCGGCACACTTCCAAGGCTCGCCCGCCAAAGCATAGAGATAGATGGTATGGTGGCTCGGCTCGTTACCATGGGCATACTGACCAATAAGACCTGAGATATCCGAAGAACTATTCTCGCCCGTAACCTCCGAGCTTACAGTAAACAGAGAATCCAACTTCTCGATCATCGCCTTCTTGCCTCCGAAGCACTCTGCCAAACCCTCCACATCGTGAGGCACCAACCATGTGTATTGCCATGCGTTACCCTCGCAATAGTCATCTGCATTGTGATTCGAGTGGAACGGATCGAATGGCTCGCGCCACTTGCCATCGCTACTCAACGGACGGATAAAGCCCACCGACTTATCGAAATAGTGGCGATACGAGTGGCTACGCTCGGTAAAGTATTTCTCATCCTCTTTATTTCCCATACTGCGTGCAGCAGCGGCAGCGGCAGCATCGGCTATGGCATACTCCATATCGAAGGCTACCGATTGGGTAGTCATCTTATCGTATGGGATATAGCCATACTCCATTCTCAGACCATTGCCACGCCCCTTATTCATTGCCGTAGCACGCACAGCCTTGTATGCGCGATTAGGATCAATATCGGTATCGCCCTTAACCAAAGCATCTGCCACCGAGATCAAGCCAGGGTTGCCGACCATACAATCGGTCTCATTACCCCACAGATGCCAAACGGGCAGGCGACCTTGCTCATCGAAAATGTTGAGCATGGAGTTGATTATGCCTGTCATCTTCTCGGGGTGCATGATCGAGAGCAGAGGCATCTGCGCACGATATGTATCCCACAAAGAGTATGTAGTATAGGTTGTATGTCCTGGATTATCGTGTACCATGCCATCTGCTCCGCGATAATCACCATCGACATCGCAAAACTCCGATGGAGCGATCATCGTATGATACAACGCAGTGTAGAATATGCGCTTTACCGACTCATCCTTTTGCTCGATCTTCACCTTACCCAACTCTCGCTCCCACGCCTGCTGAGCCTGACGTACCACCTTCTCGAATTTAGTCCACGATGGCATCTCTGCCGCCATATTCTCTCTTGCGCCAACCACGCTCACAGGCGAGATTGCCACCTTGACCAAAATCTGCTCGCCCTCTTGGGTAGAGAACGATAGGCGACCATAATGGTTATTTTTGATCTCAAAAGACTCAAACGGTTTGGAGAACTCTGCTACGAAATAGACCTTTTGATCTCTTGCCCAACCCGATGAGTAACGGTATCCCGTGATACGTATATTTCCTTCGCTTTCCATCTGGCTCTCTACGACACGATCCCAACATCCGCCATTCTGCAAATCAATCACAATTGCCGCCTCCTCTGACTTGGGGAATGTATAACGATGATATCCCACGCGTGAGGTGGCAGTCATCTCAGCCAAGATACCATATCGCTCAAGCGGGACGGAGTAATAGCCTACCTTAGCTACCTCCTTCGAACGATCAGCCTTTGACCACATACCACTCGCGTAATCATCGCCACGACCTCTGGCATAGGTCACCTCGCCCACCACAGGCATCAACGTCACATCGAACAGATCTCCGATACCAGTACCCGAAAGATGAGTGTGAGAAAATCCTATTACACTCTCATCGCTTGCGTGATAGCCCGAACACCAATCCCAATCTTGAGGGATGCTTGTAGGACCTACCTGCACCATACCGAATGGCACATTTGCACCCACAAAAACGTGACCGTGATCTCCTGTGCCGATCTTAGGATCGACATAATCGGTTAGTGTTGGAGCCATAGTACAAGAGGCAAAAATTGCCACAGCGGCAACAAAAAGTAGCTTTCCGAGTCGCATATATTTTAAGTTTAAAGTTTTAATAATTACACAAAAGTACAATGATTTTCTCAATAATGCAGAGCAAAATACCATATTTTTCGTATATTTACTCCTTAGAAAAGATATATCACGATGAACAAGCACATATTCCAATCGACATTATTAGCTTTCTGCCTCTCGGTGTTGGCAGCATGCGACAACCATTTTATCTCAGATTCTTCGCTCCGCGAGCAGATTCATCAGCAGTGGGCTCAACGTAAAGAGCTATTCACTCATGGTGAGAGTTTCTCGATTTTCGACAGTACGCTCTCCACTCAGGAGCGCGAGGCAATGGAGTTTCTCTATAGCTCGATGCCTTCGGCAGACTTGGCGGATTACGATGGCGAGTATTTCCTCGAGAATGTACGCTATTCGCTCAAGGCGCGTCAGGAGATGGCTTGGGGCAAGAGTGTGCCAGAGGATATATTCCGCCACTTCGTCTTGCCCGTCAGAGTCAACAACGAGCGCATGGATGATTTCCGCATGACCTATTATGAAGAGCTTAAAGAGCGTGTCAAAGGGCTTTCGCTTCACGATGCAGCACTTGAGGTGAATCACTGGTGTCATGAAAAGGTGACATACATCCCATCCGATGCCCGCACATCTTCGCCTATGGCAACAATCCTCACCGCCGAGGGTCGTTGCGGCGAGGAGTCAACCTTCACCGTGTCGGCGATGCGAGCTATCGGCATACCAGCGCGTCAGGTTTATACCCCACGTTGGGCACACACCGACAGTAACCATGCTTGGGTAGAGGTGTGGATTGACGGCGATTGGAAATTTTTGGGTGCTTGCGAACCTGAGCCAGAACTCAACGTGGCTTGGTTCAACCAGCCTGCAACACGCGCCCTGCTGATGCACACCCGCGTAAGAGGTGATTATCGAGGCAAGGAGGATGTGATCCAGCGTACAAATTGCTTCACCGAGATTAACGTGATTGATAACTATGCCCCTACCCGCAAGACTACTGTAAAGGTTGTTGACGTTAAAGGCAAAGCGGTTGAAGGGGCTCAAGTGGAGTATAAAATTTTCAACTACGGAGAGTTCTATTCTGTGGTTACACTTCACACCGACTCTGCAGGTCAGACATCCATTCACAGCGGACTTGGTGATATGCTTGTGTGGGCTTCGCACAAAGGTCGCTTCGGCTTCGGCAAACTCTCAGGCGAAAATTTGACCATAGAACTCAAATATAAGGATGGCGATAATTTCTCTTTCACAGAAGATGTGATTCCTCCCGTGCAGGGCGATATACCTATCAAATTGAGCGATGAGCAAGTTGCTCAGAATAAGCAACGTCTGGCGCATGAGGACTCTTTGCGTCTGGCATATATCGCCACATTTGCCACCCGCGAATCCACCAAAGACTACTCGGATCGTGAGCAACGTCTTTTGATCGGTGCAAGAGGTAATTGGCGTAACATCAAATCTTTCATCGACTCTACTCAGGGTGAGGAGCGTGAGCGAGCATTGGCTCTTTTGGAAAATATCTCGGCTAAGGATCTGCACGATACCGAGCTCGATATACTCAAAGATGCCATGAACGCCACCCGTAAAGCTCCTCTGGATCCGATATATTGCCAATATGTGCTCTCGCCACGCATCGCTCAGGAGTTCCTACAGCCATACCGTACTCAGATCAGGGAGACTCTCGGTAAGGATATTGCTCCAGAACCTTCGGCTCAGCATATCATTGCTTGGTGTGTAGAGAATATCAAGTTGTGTGATGAGTATAACCCTATCGCATTGCAGACAACTCCTGCGGGAGTATTGCGCCTGCGTGCGGCAGACTCGACATCACGCGATCGCTTCTTTGTGGCGGCTTGTCGCTCGTTCCACATCCCAGCACGTCTGAATGCCCAAGACCAACGCCCCGAATATCACAATGGCAGAGAGTGGGTTAAGGTAGAGATCGGTGGCAAGGTGGCAGAGCAGATCTCCAATAAGGGTCGATTGCTATTACGTTATGACCGTAAAAAGGTGCCAACCATCCCTCAACCCAAGTATTCGAGCCACTATACTATTTCACGTATCGAGGGTGGAGTGTGTCAGACCATTCGCTTCGACAAGGATCTCTCGGTGGATATGGGTAGCGGAGCTTCTGATCTTTTGGCAAGCGAGGTTGAGTTGGATGAGGGATATTATATGCTCTCGACAGGCAACCGCATGGCAAACGGCAGTATCCTTTCCTACAACACCACATTCCGCATCGAGAAGGATAAGACCACTTCGGTAGATCTCGTAATCCGCCCTGCACAAGATCAGATAGGTGTCATAGGCTCGATGGATGCCGAGAAGCTATATCTCCCCGAAGGAGAGCAGGCAGAACGCTCACTACTCTCCACTACGGGACGAGGATATTTCCTTGTGGCGGTGATGGGCACTACGGATGAGCCTACAAACCATGCCATGCGAGGCATAGGCTCTATAAGCGATGTCTTGAATAAGTGGCAACGTCCTATCGTAATACTCTCGCGTAGCAAAGAGGATTCGGAGAAACTCAATCGCGAGCCTCTGGGCACATTGAAGCCTTATTATGGAATTGACGTAAACGAAAAAGTTGGCAAGATGCTTTGCGCTGGATGCAACTCCACATCTAACCAACTTCCTATCATTGCCATCTGCGACACATTTGGTCGCGTGGTCTATTTCTCACAAGGTTACAACACCTCGATTGGCGAACAATTAAAGTACGTCATTCACAAGCTCTGATATGATCTCATATTGAGATCGGCGGAGCATACCCATACCGCAACAATCGGCCGCGAAACTCAATTTTTTGGTTGCAAAGGCTTGATCGGGGATATTGGCAGCAGCTGTAGAGTGGAACTCTGTGGCTGCTGTCATCTCTTCTATCCATGCGATATTGTTAGGTCTGATGCCAGCCCCAGGCATTATGATGATGCGTCCTTTAGCCTGCTCAACCAACTCGGCGATATGCTTTGCGCCCTGCTCGGCATCCTGTTCCATGCCTGAGGTGAGCAAACGATCGCAACCCAATGAGATGATATCCTCCAACGCCTTCTCACAATCGCTACACACATCGAATGCGCGATGGAACGTCACCGACATACCTTGCGCAGCCCCAATCATCTTGCCGCACGCCTTCATGTCAATATCACCTTGAGCAGTCAATGCTCCGATAACCACGCCATCGACTCCCGCCTTGCGGCAAAATTCGATATCGCGGCACATGGCATCAATCTCCTCCTCGTTATAACAGAAGCCACCTTCGCGGACTCTTATCAAGACGTTTACCTTGATGGTCTTGACTGATTCCACCACCGAACTGATAACTCCATAGCTCGGAGTAAGACCTCCCAAAGCTATGGCACTGCACAACTCAACTCTAATGGCTCCTGCACGCTCTGCCTGAAGCACCTCCTCAAGCGAAGAACAACAAATCTCTATTTTACGCATCACTGAATACTATAAAATTATCTTTTCTTGACAGCAAGTACGGCATCGGCAACAATTTCGCCAGAAACTTCACCTCGATTAGTAAACTCCACATAGCACTCCTCACCACTCTTCAGCTCATAGTCACCAATCTCAACCCACTTGCTTTTAGTCTGCCCCTCAACAACGATCTTGTCGGCATCTACCACGACCTCTTCACACTTAGCACCCGCAACAACATTGAGTGCCATTTTGCGAGACGATGCAGCGCGATTGATATAATAGGTATAGAGTGTATAGACTCCGCTATCCTTGATCGGGATGTTATATCGCAACGACTCTTTGCCACTCTGTGGCTTTAGAATATAATATGAACGACCATAGCCATCTACCGCATTAGACTTTAACCACGCTGAGTCCTCCTCGAGTGGTACATCGGTATCGTCAACCACCACATCGGGGGTAGATCCATCGAGCAATGGATCTTGCTCATACATCTGCTGAATCTTCTTCACATCCACCTGCTGGACCTTCACGCCACCATCTATCGCCAAGCAGGCAGCCTTAGCTGCGCTCTGTCCCAAAAGCATAAACACAGGCTCCATGCGTATCGAGCCATAGGCAATATGGCTTGCCGAAAGGCAGACAGGCACAAGCAGATTGTCACACTCCTCGCGCTTAGGTGTAATCGAACGATACGATACAGGGTATGGACGACCACCCCAGATCTGCACATCGCCTTCGTTCTTGACCATAGCACGCCCATCCTTCTCGATTACCACTCGCTGACAATTATGCGAATCCATCGTATAGGCAGCCATGCCCACACCATCTTCCACCGTAGTACGACTCTCGCAATCTGCCTGAGTAGCGACATACTCGCCCACCATACGGCGCGACTCGCGGATATAGAGTTGTGGCGACCAATGACCATACTCCACATACTCATCCTTAGGCAATCCCATGCTCAACATCTGCTCCCTGATTGTTTGCGGAACACGCTGATCATGCCCCAAGAACCACAACAGACCCAACGTATAACTCTTATGCGCCTGAATAATCTCTTCGCGCTCCTTATAAGAAGCCTCTGGGTAATTATGATTCATACCAATCATATCGCTCGAAAAGCCACCTGCATTGTTAATGTCGGTCTTATTATTCGGCATCGGACTGATGATAAAGTAGTCATGTAAGCGATGCGAGGTACGAGTATTGATCAATCTGAGCAACAACTCGTACTTCGTTGAGTCATAATCTGCAGGTCGCTCGATAGGGATTTGATTCTGCTTGTCGTAGGTCAGACATATACGGAAATTGTATGCTTGCACCTTTCGATCGCCACTGCCCTGTTCCTGCAATTTGTCATCCGAGATACCCCACAGCAGACCACTCTCGGGCTTACCAGGGATTACATAGGGATCAACACCATCGGGAAATTGATGCAAATGACGCATCTGCACACCATTCCACTGCTCGTTATAGAGGGAATTAGGCTCACGACCAACCGTATAAGAGACACCACTACGTGCCATCAGATCGCCCTCATACGAGCAATCAATAAATACTTTGGCACTCACTTGGCTGCGTCCCCACATCTTTTCACGATTCTCCAATCGGATTTGCTTAATGGTCTGCCCCTGCTTTTGGACAGAGAGAATGCGATGACCATACATCACATCGACCTGACCGCGCTTGATATAATCTTTGAAAATCTGCTCAGCAACCTTTGGCTCGAAGATCCAATTTTCAAGCGAGTTGTAGTGAGCACCTGCACGGCGGTAAAAATCGAGCGAAAGACCCTTTACAACCTGCTTGTTACCGATATCAGTTTGTCCCAAACCTCCCGAAGACATACCTCCCAGACGAAAGCCAGGCTCAATGAGCACCACGCTTTTACCCTGCTTGGCAACGGCATACGCTGTAATCACACCCGAAGATGTTCCACCATATACGCACACATTGTATTCATATTCAGACGTGCTGCAACCACTCACCAATAGCACTCCGAGCATAAGGAGAAGAGAAAATAACTTTTTCATATCGCACAAAAAGGTTTGTTATACAAAATTAAACATTTTTCTATCAAAACAATGCCGCAACAACCGTTTTTTTAGCCCTTAAAACTGAATCGCAACGCTTTTTGGCGCGATTTTTTTGATCGAGTTTGATTTTTCTTTTTATCTTTGTATCATGGCAAGTTATCTGGATAATAATGTGAAATATGTTGCAGGTGTCGGCGAGGCGCGTGCCAAACTTCTGGAAAAGGAGTTGGGCATACTCTCCATTGGCGATCTACTGAGCCATTATCCATTCCGATATATTGACCGCAGCAGGATCTACTCCATCGCCGAGCTGAACGAAAACATGGACTCATCGCTGGTGCAGATCCGCGCTCGAATTACGGGTGTCGCCTACTCGGGTACAGGGCGCAAACAGCGTTTCTCTGCCTTCGTTTCCGATGCTACGGGCTCAGCCGAATTGCTATGGTTTCAAGGCATTAAATGGATCGAGAAGCGACTTGAGGTAGGCAGAGAATACCTCATCTTCGGGCGACCCTCATTCTTCCGCGGAGAGCTTTCGATGGTACACCCCGAACTCGATTTAGTCGAAAAGGCAATTTCGCAAAAGGCGGTAAGCACCATGCAGGGTATATACCCTTCGACCGAAAAAATTGCCTCCTCGTTGGGAGCCAAAGGCTTTTACAAGATAATTTGCAACGCATGGAACGCAGCCCAAGATCATATCCATGAATGGATGCCTACTTCTATCATGCAACGCTATTCGCTCATGCCCCGCAAGGAGGCTCTATTCAACATACACTTCCCACAATCTGCCGAAAAGCTCAAGCAGGCACAACGCCGATTGAAGTTTGATGAGTTTCTGGGGTTGCAACTCTCCATACAATCGTTGCGATCGGATCGCATGAGCAAAAACAATGGATTTGTTTTCACCCGCGTGGGAGAGTGTTTCAACTCGTTCTACAACGAGCGACTCCCCTTCCAGCTCACATCGGCTCAGAAACGTGTAATCAAGGAGATTCGTCAAGATACCGTCTCGGGCTATCAGATGAACCGACTGCTGCAAGGAGATGTGGGTAGCGGCAAGACTATGGTTGCGCTGATGTCGATGCTTTTGGCTGTGGATAACGGATTCCAAGCCTGCATGATGGCTCCGACCGAGATCTTGGCACGCCAACATTTTGCCACCATTTCTCGCCTGACGGAGGGAATGAATCTGCGCGTAGCCATACTCACAGGCTCATCGAAGGCTGCCGAAAGACGCCTCGCGCTGGAAGGCATAGCTACGGGCGAGGTAGATATATTGATCGGCACCCACGCCCTGATTGAGGACAGAGTGCAGTTCTCCAACTTAGGATATGTCGTCATAGATGAGCAACATCGCTTCGGTGTGGAGCAACGAGCAAGGCTTTGGACCAAAAATCAGCAGCCACCACACATTCTGGTAATGACCGCCACGCCGATTCCGCGCACCTTGGCGATGACTCTATATGGAGATTTGGATGTCTCGGTAATTGATGAACTTCCACCCGGGCGTAAACCTATCCGCACATTCCACTACACCGATGCGGCACGACTCAAGCTTTGGGGATTTCTGCGCCGACAGATAGCTCTCGAGCGTCAGGTTTATGTAGTTTATCCGCTTATCAAGGAGTCGGAGTCGATGGATTACAAGGATCTTGAGGATGGATTTGAATCCATCACCCGAGATTTCCCTGCTCCGCAGTATCGCGTAACGGTTTGCCACGGCAAGATGAAACCTCAAGACAAGGAGGAGTCGATGCGCCAATTCAAGGAGCATGAGGCAGATATTTTGGTGGCAACTTCGGTCATCGAGGTGGGAGTGGATGTTCCCAATGCTACGGTGATGGTTATCGAGTCAGCCGAGCGTTTCGGACTCTCGCAGTTGCATCAGCTGCGCGGACGTGTCGGGCGCGGAGCCGAGGAGTCATTCTGCATACTCATGTCGGGCGAAAAACTCTCGCGTGAATCACGCAAGCGACTGCAGGCGATGTGTGAAACCAATGACGGATTCCGCCTTGCTGAACTCGATATGCAACTCCGCGGCGCAGGCAATATCAACGGTACACAACAGAGCGGCATGGCATTTGATCTTAGGATTGCTAATCCCACATTGGATGCCGACCTGCTCCAGATGGCAAAGGAGGCTGCCGTATGGATACTAAGTGCCGATCCAAAACTTGAGCAGCAGGGATTCTCCTCGCTCAGGGAGTTAAAAGCAAAGCACGCAGGCAAGCAGCGATTTGACTTTTCGTCAATCTCATAATAACCTCAGCCTTCGATACGTTATAATTATAGAACACCTAAGATTGCAACACCATGAAACGATGGCTCCATACATTGCTCTTTTTGGCATTAGCCTTCACGGCTCAGGCTCAGTTATATGTGCCTGGTGAAACCTTACGCTACCGCATGGGCTACAAAGCCAAGCTATTTCCTATGACAGAAGTGGCAAAGGTCATCATGCAAACCACAGAGACCACACTTGATGGTCAACCAGCATACAAAGTATATGGTTACGGCGAGACGGCTAAGGCTTTCAACTGGATTCTCCCCGTCAAAGACGCTTATACGATCTGGATTGATCCCCAGACACTCCGCACAAAGCGTTTCGAAAGCAACTTGCATGAGGGTGACTACACTTTTTGGAGTCGCTTTATATATGATTGGAACAGCAACAAGATCTACACCACTTGGCAGAGTCGCCAACGTCCCATCGAGCATAAAACCCTCACCGTATCGCGCAACGGCATGGATCCCATATCGTTATATTACAATCTGCGCACAACGCCCGATGAAGATATCAAAGAGGGTTTTGCTCAGGATCTGGAGATGGTCTTGGAGGATACGGTGCGTTATCTGAAATTCCGCTTCGATGGTCGAGAGATCAAGAAGGTGAAGGGCTTGGGTAAATTCAAGACGCTGAAATTCAGATGCAAAATAGCCACTTCGACAGGCTCTTCGTTCAAAGATGGTACGGAATTTATGGTCTGGATTTCGGATGATCGGAACAAAATTCCGCTCTACATCGAATCCCCGATCAAGGTGGGAAGTGTGTGTGCTTCGTTAACAAGTTATGAAGGTTTACGCTATCCTTTGGATTGTTTTGTAAAAAAATGACTATATTTGCCCAATAATTTGCAAGTTTAACAGTTTCGAAAACCAAAACTTCTAAAATAATGAGAGAAGAGTACAATGATTATGATGATGCTCGCTACGATGACGAGTATGGTTACGAAGATCAGCAGGCGGTTGACAACAAAGCCGTACGCGGTTATCGCATCGTGATTATTATCCTTGCGGTGATCCTTGTTGCTTTGTCGGTTGTCTATTTCAACATGCACCGTCAGCAGCAGAGCGAATATGCCCTTTTCGAGGAGGATCGTACCAAGATCAAGGGCGATTTGGATAGCTTGATCGTGTCGTTTGACGATTTGAAGATTCAGAACGACTCCATCGCATCGAGTCTCGAGGAGGCAAACAAGATCATGGAGCAGCTCAAGAACGAACGCCGTTTGAACTACGCCAAGATCCGTCAGTATCAGAAGGAGGTTGGTACTCTGCGTACCGTAATGCAGGGTTATATCCGCCAGATTGACTCACTGAATACAATCAACAAGAAGCTCACCAAAGAGAATATCTCTTACAAGAAGGAGATCTCTTCTGCACAGTTGCGTGCCGAGATGGCTGAGGAGCGAGCCGAGGAGCTCAATAACAAGGTGCGTGTGGGTTCGGTAATCCGCGCTCGCTCAATCGGTATCGAGATGCTCAATGCAAAGAAGAAGCCTGTGACACGAGTAAAGAATGCTGGTGCATTGCGCGTGAACTTTGTATTGGGTGGCAACGAGTTGGCAGAGCCTGGTCAGAAGACCATATATCTGTGCATCACTTCGCCTGATGGATATGTTCTTTCAAGTCCCGATGCTGCTTCGTTCACATTCGAGACCGAGCAGAAGATCTACTCCGCAAAGCGTGATCTGGACTACCAGAACGATGATTTGGGTGCAAGTATCTACTACACAGGCTCAGGCTTTACTGCAGGAACATATCACGTGGAGCTCTACTGCGATGGTCGCCTGATCGGTCAGACCGATGTAGCACTCAGATAATGATCTACAGTAGATAACAAACGACTTCAAGGGGCTGTCAACCTATTGTGACAGCCCCTTTTTTATTGTCAAAAGCAAAATTTATAGCAAAATATTTCTCTCTTTTTCATTTGTTTATCATTTTTTTACTACCTTTGCGCCCAAACCCCGAAAGTGTAGGGTTGCGTTTAATAATTAACTAATAAAATTTTATAGCAAATGGCTGTTAAAATTCGTTTGGCACGTCACGGTAAGAAGGGTGCTCCTATTTACCACATCGTTGCCGCAGATAGCAGAGCGCCACGTGATGGTAGATTTATCGAGAAGTTGGGTGTTTACAACCCTAACACTAATCCTGCTACAATCGATCTTAAGTTTGATAGAGCTTTGGATTGGTTACTCAAGGGCGCACAACCTACCGATACTTGTCGAGCTATTCTCTCGTACAAGGGTGTATTATACAAGAAGCATCTGTTGGGTGGCGTAGCTAAGGGCGCATTCTCTGAGAGTGACGCTGAGGCTAAGTTCAACAAGTGGCTTGGTGAGAAGGAGAGCAAGATCGCCGCTAAGGTTAACAAGCTCGCTACTGACGCTAAGGCTGCTCAGAAGGCTGCACTTGCTGCCGAGACTAAGGTTAAGGAGGATCGTGCTGCCGCTTTGGCTCAGAAGGCTGCTGAAGCTGCTGCTGAGGCTGCCGCTGCTGCTGCCGAGGAGAACGCAGAGGCTACTGAGGAGGTTGCAGCAGAGTAAGCTTGCAACTCCCTGTAAAGAGAAGAGCTGCCTAATGTTTTGGGCAGCTCTATTTTTTAGATAAAGGTGGTCTTTTGAGACTACTTTCATTAGAAGGAAGGGATAAATAAAATACCCTCAAATTTTACACCTACCATATGAACCGCGACAATATAGACTTTGGCAAAGAGCAAATCTCGTCTCTCTTCCGCCGCATTTTGATCCCTACGCTGCTCGGCATGCTTTGTATGTCGGTGATGACTATCATCGATGGAGCTTTTGTCGGTCATGGCGCGGGTAGTGATGCATTGGCGGCTGTCAATATATTCTGCCCATTGTGGCTCATCGTCAGCGGTTTCGGTTTGATGTATGGTATCGGATGTTCGGTGGTTGCCTCCATACATCTTTCGCACAACAACGTCAAGGCTGCCAACATCAACATCACGCAGACGCTTATCTTCGGCTCAGTTATCTCGTTGCTACTCACACTCGTTGTAAACATCTTCGATGTCGAGGTGGCTCGTCTTTTGGGAGCATCAGATCAGCTTCTGCCATACGTTTTGGATTATCAGAAATGGCTCTCGCTCGCCTTCCTGCCCATATTTTTAGAGACTGTCGGACTGCTTATCATACGCATGGACGGCTCGCCACGATACGCCATGTTGTGTTCTTCGTTGCCCTCTATAATCAATGTCGTGCTGGATTATCTCTTCCTCTATATACTTGATTGGGGTTTGGAGGGAGTAGCCATAGCTACCGCCATAGGATGCATTACGGGAGGAGCGATGGTCATCATATACATGCTATTCCTTACCAACAACATATCGCTCTACCGCCTCAAGCGCACGATGAAGAGCCTAAAGCTGATGATTCGCAACATAGGCTACCAAACCAAATTGGGCGTTGCAGCTCTGTTTGGAGATATCAGCATTGCGGTATTTATGTTCGTTGGTAACTACGTGTTCCTGCACTACCTGAATGAGGATGGTGTGGCAGCATTCTCTATCGTATGCTATGTCATGCCTTTTATCTTCACCACTGCCAACGCTATAGCCCAATCGGGACAACCCATCATCAGTTACAACTACGGTGCCGATAAGCTGCATCGCGTCAATCAAGCACGCCTGCTTATCACGCGCACGGCACTCGGAGCTGGTATTGTGGCTTTGCTTGTGGGAATGCTCTGTGCCGACTCCATCACCCACATCTTCCTCAGCACCGAATACCCATCCTACCAGATGGCGGTTGCGGGATTGCCGATTGTGGCGTTGGGATTTATCCCATATATCTATAACGTCACCATGATCGGGTACTTGCAGAGTATCGAGCGAGGACGCTCGGCAGCACTCTTCTCGGCGTTGCGTGGCGTGGTGCTGATGGTTCCAGCATTTATCTTCATGCCTCAGCTTATCGAGGGCGTAGGCATCTGGCTTGCACTGCCCGTTGCCGAGAGCATTACCATGATTATTATCTACAGTTATATAGAATATCGAAGCAACTAACTTTTCACACTCAATATTATGGACAATATGATCGCCGTAGCTCGTGTGAGCAAACTCTTCGGTCAGGCAGATACGGGAGGTTTGGCAATCTCGTTATACACCACATTTCCAGAGGATTTTGACCCACAGGAGGATCCACTCTTTGTTGAGATCGGCTCACTTGCCGTGCCGCTTTATATGGAGAGTTTCGAGAAACGTGGTGTAAGTGGAGCTAATGTCCGCTTTGCCGACTTCGACAATACGCGCCGTGCCGAGGAACTCCTCGGCAAAGAGTTGTTCATCGAGCAGGCGGAGGACGAGGATGATGATGAGTTTTATATGGAGGATCTGATCGGCTTTAGTGTCGAAGCGGGCAAGCTCAAGGGGGAGATCATCGACTTCTACGATAGCGAACTCAACCCATTGTTCGGAGTCGATTTTGGCGAAGGCGAGAGGCTGATCCCTGCCGCCGAGGAGTTTATCGCGCAGATTGATTTCGATAAAGGTATAATCCGCATGGTATTGCCCGAGGGATTGTTGGAGTTGTAGAGAATCAAAACGAAGAATAATCATGTGGTTTAGATTTTTGGTGTGTCTGCTGCTTGTTACCTGCACAAGCATTGCAACAAATCTCAGCGCACATAACATCAAGCGTGGTTCGGCTTATTCATCCAAAATCCAGAAAGAGCATCTGGGACGTGGTTTGGTTACTATCCACAATGGCAAGGGACGCGTAAGTATCAGTTGGCGTTATTTGGAGCAAGATCCCGTGGAGGTGGGATTCGATATCTGGCGTAACGGCAAGAAGATCAACTCGGAAGCCATTACTCGTTCTACGTTTTATGTTGATCAAGGAGTTGATACCACCCAAGACAATCATTACTCACTCACTCTGAGTGGCTCAAACTCTCCCATTGCCATATTCACCCTCAGCGCAAAGGCTGCCGCTAAATCCTACATCACCATTCCTCTTGCAGAAGCGGGCGAAAAGTATAACCCCAATGATGCTACGGTAGGAGATCTGGACGGAGATGGAGAGTACGAAATAGTGCTGAAGCGCGAAACGCAGGGATACGACAACTCCCATAAAGGACTAAGCCCCGATCCGCTGCTTATCGAGGCATATCGCCTCAATGGAGAGTTCATGTGGCGAATCGACATGGGTCCCAACATCCGTCAAGGAGCTCACTATACACAACTTTCGCTTTATGACTTCGATGGAGATGGTTGTGCGGAACTCGCCATACGCACAGCCGAGGGTACAGTCTTTGGCGATGGAGAGAAGATTGGCGACACAGACAACGATGGCATTACAGACTATGTCGATCGCAACCCCCAATCGGGCACATATGGAAAGATCCTCGCAGGTCCTGAATTTTTGTCGGTGGTAGAGGGTGCTACAGGTCGAGAATTGGCTCGCACAAACTACATCCCTCGCGGCAAGAGAGATGAATATGGAGATAGCTACGGTAATCGCGCAGACCGCTTTTTGGCAGGTGCGGGATACTTCGATGGCAAACATCCAAGCATAGTCATCTGCCGTGGTTACTACGCCAAAAGCGTAATTCAGGCATGGGATTACAAAGCAGGCAAACTCAAACTCAGATGGCAGTTCGACACTTCATCGGAGGATGGTCGCTGGCGTGATTATGCTGGTCAGGGCAACCACAATCTGCGCATAGGCGATATAGACGCAGACGGCAAAGATGAGATTACCTACGGAGCTTGCATGATAGATGACAATGGAGAGGGCGGATACAACACGCGCTTAGGACATGGCGATGCTATGCACCTTAGTGATATAGATATAGATCGTGCGGGCTTGGAGGTGTGGCAATGCCACGAATCGAGACCTTCGAAGGCGGGCTCGGAGCTTCGTGACGCCGCCACAGGTGAACTTATATGGGGTATTCCGAGCGTGCGGGATGTTGGTCGTGCCATGGCAGCCGATATCGACCCTCGCCACCGAGGCATGGAGGTCTGGACATCAGACAGCCGAGGAGTCTATTCTGCAAAAGGTCACTTGATCTCAAACATCACCCCAAGCATCAACATGGCTGTATGGTGGGACGGAGACTTGAACCGTGAGTTGCTCGACAATCGCAGCGTTAAGAACGCCCACACTACGGAACGCATTATCTCGCTCACAAAATGGAATGGTCACGGCGTCACTGAGTTGCCCCTGCAGGATCAACAAACAGCTCTAACAAACAACCATACTAAGGCTAACCCAATGTTGCAGGCCGACATCATGGGCGATTGGCGCGAGGAGATCATCGTGCGCTCGGCTGACAACAAGAGTATAAGAATATATACTACTGATATACCGACAAAGTATCGTTTTCACACGCTGATGAGTGATGTAATATATCGCTGGAGCGTACTCACGCAGAACGTAGCCTACAACCAACCCACACAATTGGGTTACTACCTCGGCTCAGATCTGGGATTTATCAACAAGCCCAACCATCTGCGAGGAGATGAAGCTACGCTGGATGCGGGATTTGACTACGACTCGATAGAGTGGACGATAGATGGTAAGGTCGCAGGTCAGGAGAGGAGATTAAAACTCCGCCGAACAGACTATCCTGCTGGCAAAACAATCTCTATCAGCATCAGAGCCATCTACAAAGGTGCAATCTTCACCGAGAGCTGGCAAGCAGAATTTAGATAGTATAAAGAAAGGCGTCTAACAAAGTCTGTTAGACGCCTTTTTATAAAAGTTACTATTCACTAATACACCGCCACGCGTGCGATGGTGAGTGCCGCGCGAGAGTCCAAGAAACGCACGCGCAATCGGTCTGTCGCCAAGCCCTTGCCGCCAGAGATAGGCAAGATGCGCTTATAGCCTACGGTCGTGCCCGCAGCGACCTCTTGCCATGAGCCATTGAGCTCAGCCTCGATGACAAACTTCTTGACACGCTGACCCAAAGCAATATGTTCCTGAATTGTCACATATTTTACCGTCTGAGGCTCAGCCCAGCTTAGCTCCACGTCTGCCGCCGTTACGCCATCCTCGGTAGCCCAATACTTCTGATCCTCGCCGATGAGATTCTTCGCGCCATAGCCACAACCACGATCTGCCGACACCTTGACCTTAGCCTTCAGAGCCAGATCCTCGGCAAATGTCTGATCGACCATCTTACGCCATGCCATCAGCGACTCTACATCCTGCTCAGGCACTCGACCACGGCGATCGGGAGCAAGATTCAGAAGCAATGTTCCACCGCGACCTACCGAAGTGAGATAGATACTAAACAGTTGCTCTGCACTCTTAGGCTGCTGATACTCATGGTAGAACCACCCTGGGCGAATAGATACATCTGCCTCGGCAGGTGCCCAGCGATTACCGTCCTCCATGCCATGCTTCAAGACGGGGATATTATCCTTTCCTTTGGGATACATCTCTTCGGGAGAAGCCATAGCCCAGCAATGTTCATCGATCACGCCTCGCTCGTTTGAGCACCAGCGTGCATCAGGCAACGAAGAGCTCCAGACTACCGTTTCGGGCGAAAGCTCACGAATGATATCCACCACCTTAGCCCAATCATAATAGAGGTAGCCCGACTCCATAACACGCGTCTCGCGCGCACCTCCATAATAACCATCACCGCCGTTTGCGCCATCGAACCACATCTCAAATACAGGACCATAAGCGGTTAAAAGCTCACGCAGCTGGTTGCGATAATAGGTCAGATACTCATCTGTACCATAGCCCGCATGGTTGCGATCCCATGGCGAGAGATAGATACCAAACTTCACGCCATGCTTACGGCACGCCTCGGCAACTTCGCCCACGATATCGCCTTTGCCATCCTTATATGGAGAGTTTTTAATCGAATGTTCGGTATATTTACTTGGCCAAAGGCAGAATCCATCGTGGTGCTTGGCGGTAAGGATCAAGCCCTTGAGGTTGGCGTCCTTGACAATTTTCACCAATGCATCGGCATCAAAATCAGTAGGATTGAATAATTCAGGAGACTCATCGCCATATCCCCACTCCTTGTCGGTGAAGGTATTGATCGTAAAGTGTACAAAAGCATACTGCTCCATCTCGTGCCAAGCCAATTGGCGAGGTGCAGGCACTACGCTCATAGGCTCTGGAGCCTCTGCCTGACAAGAGATCATCAGGGTTGCTGCTAAACAAGCGAGCATTGTCACAAAATTTTTCAAGGTTGATCTTCTCATTTTAGTTTTGTTTTAATGTTGTTATATTATATTATTTCTTATCTCCTACAGCCTTCTGATATTCATTCCATAGGGTTTCGATATCATACTTCTCGCCCAAGACGTGCTTTATCGCACCATCGAACGACCATGGCACAACGTGCAACGTGCTTTGATTGAACTTACGCAAAAAATCGGGGTCATAATTATCGCGCAGCCACACGAAGAAATATCCCGCATGACGATAACCATTCATATAGTGACCACCCTTGGGACGGTCTTTTTCGCCATAAAAACCGCCATTGGCAACACGCACAGCATCTGCCATACCCTCAATAAACGCCCAGAATACCCGATTTGTACCATACGAGCCTATACCCTGAGGCTCCAACTGATAGGCATGGGTCAATTCATGCAACAGGACTCCGCGAGTTTCGAACATGACCTTATCGTCACCTCTGCCACGATGCGAATTCTCCACATGGCGTGTACTATAGAAGATATGCACTCGCCCATTGCCACCGCCTTTGGCAGAGATACCCTCCTTATCCTCAAGCGTATAGTAGATCGAGCGCACAGGCATAATGCTATCCTTGGGCGAGAAATACAACGTAGCCAGCACCGTACGCGCTTGCTCCGAGATATAAGCCTCGGGGTCGGCAATCAGTCGATGGTATATCTTCGAGCCCTCGCTCTGAGGTGCTTTGTCGTGGAAACGGATTCTGCCCACATCATATTTCATCCATTTCTTGGTATTCAGCGGCTTAACTCTCTTTGCTTCAGAAGACGCTACTGCTTGCTCAAGTGTCAAGGCAGACAAGAATACCATGCCCACCAATAAAATCAACCTTACTCTCCTATTCATAATCACTTTCTCTTAAATGGTTTGACTTGAGATTTTACGCTTCGGCTCTTCGCCCAAGATTTACTCTGAGATTTACTCTGAGCTAAGCCCCTTGCCGAAGATTTTGGCTTAGAGCCTACGCCTACAGAGCCACTCGTAGCAAAAAAATATGCTTTCTGACGGCGTTTATCATCTTGACTGCGAGCCACATATACCTTCTCACCCGTATATGGATTTTCGCCCGTATAGAACATCACCGAAGAGAGTGTCATCGGTGTGGGAGTAAGATCCTGCACCTGCTCCAGATCAAAATGCAGACGCCCCAACACCTTCTCCGAGAGAGCCTTCATATCTGCCTCACGACATCCTGGGTGCGAGGAGATAAAGTATGGGATAAGCTGATATGGCAAATCACACTCTCGGCAGATGCGTCTGAAATCGCTATTCAGACGCTCAAATTGCTCGAAAGATGGCTTACGCATCAGATTCAACACATGGTCTTCGGTATGCTCAGGTGCGACCTTCAATCTTCCCGAGGTATGATGCTTCAGGACAGTCTCAAGATATGGTTTATCATCGAACAAGTCGTAGCGTATTCCACTACCGATAAATGCCTTCTTCACACCCTTTACACCGCGGATCTTCTCATACAAGGCAAGCAATGGGGCATGATTGTTATCCAGATTTGGACATCGTTTTGGATGCAGACACGATGGACGGCGACACTTTTGGCAAATCGACTTATCCTTTCCGCCCATGCGATACATATTTGCCGAAGGAGCTCCCACGTCCGATAAATAACCCTTGAAATCGGGCATCTTCACCACACGCTCCACCTCCTGCAGGATGCTACGCTCACTTCGGGAGTTGATAAACTTACCCTGATGTGCCGAAATGGTACAAAACGCGCAACCACCAAAACATCCACGATGGATATTTATCGAGTGCTTGATCATCTCCCACGCAGGGATGCTGCCCTTGCCGTTATAACGCGGGTGAGGCTGTCGCTCATAAGGCAGGTCAAACGAGTGATCCAACTCCTCGGTCGAGAGCGTGGTATTGGGCGGTGTGACAACCACATATCTATCGCCCACCTGCTCAACCAGAGTCTCCTGTGGATCCATCACATTGCTCAAGGTCTCCTCCACCACAAAATTCTCGGCAAAGGCTCGCTTGTCGCGCTGACACTCCTCGAAGGAGTGCAGATGATGGGTCGTTGCAGGATCTAACCTCTCTACATAGCTCTTATCGGCAACAAAAGCCACTTGACGAATCTTACGCAGTAGCTTGGAGTTGAAGCCGTTGCGCATCGCTTTGGCAACCTGCTGCACAACTCTTTCGCCCATACCATAAATCAACAGGTCGGCACCACTCTCCACGATCATCGAAGGCTTCAGGCTATCGCTCCAATAATCATAATGGGTCAAACGGCGCAACGAAGCCTCTATACCTCCCACCACAACGGGGACATGGGGATACAGTCGCTTCAGAATCTGACAATATACCGTTGCTGCATAATCGGGACGGAAACCCGCCTTGCCACCAGCCGTATAGGCATCGTTACTACGCAGGCGAATGTTTGCCGTATAGTGATTTACCATAGAGTCCATAGCACCTGCCGAGACTCCGAAGAAGAGGCGTGGCGCACCCAACTTGGTAAAGTCTCTCAGATCATCTCGCCAATTGGGCTGCGGCACGATAGCCACACGATAGCCCTCCGCCTCGAGCAAACGACCTATGACGGCGGCTCCGAAAGCGGGATGATCTATGTAGGCATCACCCGTAAAGAGGATTACATCTATATAATCCCAACCCAAGGCTCTGACCTCCTTTATGGTAGTTGGCAAAAACATTCTTTTTTGTTTTTTCTTATATATTTTCTCGTTATCCAACTATCTGTTATCCTACCAATAGTCGTTTAACAAACGAAATTTTGAATTTGAATTTTGAATTTTGAATTAAAAAAATCCCCTATTCTTCCAAATTTCTCGATGCAGTATATACCTCCCACTTATCTATGACTGCCTGCAAATCTGCTGGCAACGCACTCTCAAAATATACATCCTCGCCCGTAGTTGGATGCACAAATCCGAGTGAACGAGCATGCAGAGCCTGACGTGGCAAGAGCGAGAAGCAATTTTCGATAAACTGCTTATACTTTGAGAAGGTTGTTCCCTTCAAAATTCGATCTCCACCATAACGCGAGTCGTTGAAAAGCGGATGCCCCTGCCATGACATATGCACTCTGATCTGGTGAGTACGTCCTGTCTCCAGACGACACTCGACAAGTGTGACATAACCAAAGCGTTTCAAGACCTTATAGTGTGTCACGGCGTGCTTTCCGTCCGAGCCATCGGCAAAGACATACATCTGCAAACGATCCTTCGGGCTACGACCAATGTTTCCCGTAATCGTACCCTCATCCTCTTCGATATTTCCCCACACCAAAGCCACATAGCGGCGATGGATCGTATGATCGAAAAATTGTTTGGCAAGGCGCGCGTGAGATCGCTCATTCTTCGCCACAACTAAAATACCCGAAGTATCCTTATCTATGCGGTGTACCAATCCTGCACGCATATCTCCCTCCTGAAAAAGCGGCAAATCCTTTAAATGATAGGTCAAGGCATTGACCAACGTGCCCGTATAATTACCGCACCCAGGGTGAACACACATACCTGCCGCCTTGTTGACGATGATCATATCTTCATCCTCATACAATATATCGAGTGGAATATCCTCTGGTATAATCTCCAGCTCGCGCTTGGGGTATGGCATCACGAGTGTGATGCGATCCAGAGGCTTTACCTTATAGCTGGATTTGGCAACAACACCATTAACCAATATATTTCCATTATCGGCAGCCATCTGGATACGGTTTCGAGAGCAATGCTCCATACGGTCGACCAGATACTTATCCAGTCGCAACATCTTCTGTCCCTTATCTACCGTAATAGCAAAATGTTCGAACAGCTCATCAGCCGAATCTCCCTCAGCCAACTCATCATCCATTATCGCATCTTCTTGGAGCAAATCCTCCTGCAACGCTGCTTCAGCCTTCATCTCTTCAAGCATGGTCATCTCATTCAGCATTAGAAAAATTCATCCTCATCGGTCTCGGTCACGCTCTGTGCAGCCGCCTTGCTACTCTCCAAAGCCTCCTGCACCTGAGTGCGCGATAGAGCCTCAGCCTGCTCTATTGAGTCACGCATGGCAGCCTCAGCCTCCAAACGCTGCTCCTCCAATTCATGGGCAGCCTTATCCGAAGCCTTACTACTCTTATCTACCGTCTCCGCATCGAGCGTCAACCACAGATCCACCGTAGAGCCCAACTCCGCAACAGCATTGTGCGAAAGCGACTGACGATATACCTTGGCATCCTTCTGATTCAGCAGATTGATTCCATCATCGAAATTTATCTTGCCGATATTCAAGCCCTGCTCCCAAAGGCGGCTCTTGGCACCCTGCAAGCTCTGACCGATAGCCTTAGGCACGATTGTGGTATTCTTCTCAGGCTCAACACCCACCTTGAGTATCACGCCCGAACCCATCTCGATCTCAACCTCAGAGCCCTCCTTGAGTTCCTCTTTGCCGACAAACTCAGCAAGCACATAGTTCGTAGCGATATCCTCTTCATATATCAGACGCTCGATGCCTAAGCCCGCAACCTCCAACATATTCTTAGCCTGTCGCAAAGAACGACCTGCAACGTATGGCACCTTGACCATCTTCTGACGGAAGGAGTTGATGGTAACATATACCTTGCGACCCGACTTAACCTCAACGCCACCCTTTGGCAGCTGATCCAACACCACTCCGCCCTCATAGGCTGGCACAAAGAGCGAGTCGTTGACAATGATCTTCAGACCGCTATCCTTTGCCATCTGCTGAGCCTGAGTAATCTTCACACCCATGAATGTAGGAACGGTACGATGCGTACCATGACGGGTAATGATCATCATCAGGATGCTCGACAGCACGATTATAGCCACCACCACAAGCACTATCAGCACCGCATTATATGCAATGGGCGATTGCTTGAGTCGCGCCACAAAGCCCTTCACACCACTCGCCTGTTTGCGGCGGCGAGGTCTATTTACTCGATTACTATTTTCCATATCTATTCTCTGTTTATCTCATTATACAACGTATCTCGCTCCACAGCCTTATAACCCACACGCTCTGCCATAGCGCGTATCTCTTCGATACTCATGCGAGGCTTCTGATCATCGGCACCCGCCATGGAGTATATCTTGGTCGAATCATCAATAGTACCATCCACATCGTCTGCACCGAACTTCAAAGCTAACTCGGTAGTCTGCTTACCATACATCACCCAATAGGCTTTGATGTGGGGCACATTATCCAGAATCAGGCGACTCATAGCCAACGTACGCAAATCATCCACCAGCGAAGTCTCGCCAATCTCGGACATCGAATTACCAAAATTACGGTACTTAAGCGGGATGAAGGCGTTGAAACCATCGGTACGATCCTGCAACTCTCTGAGTCGCATCATATGGTCGATACGATGCTCCACCTGCTCTATATGACCATACAGAATGGTGGCGTTACTCTTTAGACCCAACTCATGAGCCTTGGCGTGTACCTCAAACCACTCTGCGGTAGAGCCTTTATCGGGACAGATCTGCATGCGGATCTTCTCATCGAAAATCTCAGCTCCGCCACCTGGGATTGAGCCCATGCCTGCATCTATTAGCTTACGAAGTCCTTGCTCCACACTCAACCCTGCTTTACGGATCATATACGAGAGTTCGATAGCGGTAAACGCCTTTACCGTAACATCGGGCAAGATCTGCTTTACGCGGCGGATCATATCGCAATAATACTCCAGATCATGCTCTGGATGCACTCCTCCCACGATATGTACCTCCGTCACACCCTTGCCCACGTATGAACGCACCATCTCCATAGCCTCAGCCATCGACATATCCCACGCCTCGGGGCTATTTTTAGGACGGCGGAAAGAGCAGAACTTACAATTAAAGACACACAGGTTTGTAGGCTCAAGATGGAAATTACGATTGTAATATATCTTGTTGCCACTTATCTTTTGCTTACGCTCGACAGCCAACTCTGCCAGACGCCACAATGGAGCATCCTGCCACAAGGTCAGAGCATCTTCTCGCGAAAGACGTTCATCGGCTCTCACCCTGAGAGCTATTTCTTCCCACTTCTGCATTATTTCGGTGCTTTACGATAGAGATATACGGCAATTATTGCAAATATAAAGTTCGGGGTCCAGACCGCCAACCACACAGGCAAAGAGCCACTCTTGGCAAACTCCTCGAAGACGCGGTTACACATGATGTACGAGAAACAAAGTGCAATACCCACTCCGATATGCAATCCTGTACCACCTCTTACCTTACGCGATGAGAGCGATACACCGATCAGCGTCAGGATAAAGGTCGCCATAGGATAGGCAAATCGACCTTGACGCTCCACCTCGATGATATTGATGGAGTCTGATCCCTTGGAGCGTTGCTGCTCGATGAAGCGATTCAGCTCTCCGATCTTCATCGTTGACACGATCACATCTACCTTACCCAACTCCCTGACATCGAGATTAATCAGCGTATCGAGATCTCGAAGCTGCTGGAAATCCTCCTCTCCCGCCTGATTTACACTACGAGTGATATATTTTTGCGCCTTCCAGCGTCCTGTAGCTGGATCTACGGTCACATCTGACGCCTCCAAAGACTCTACAACCTGATTACCCTCATGGCGAGTCAGAGCCAGATACGAAGCGTGTTTGTTGCTACCATAACCCCTCACAAAAACAAAGACCCCAGGCTCAACCTGACGATAGATATTGCGGTCGTACTGCTGATTTTTATACTTTTTAAAGTATTTCTGCTTAAACTCCACGCAGTTGATCTGAGATTCGGGGATTACCCACAGATTCAACGAAAGCGAGAGCGTCATAATGGCAAAAGCTCCCAAAAAGTAGGGCCACATCAAACGGCGGAAGCTCACTCCACCCGACAACATGGCGATGATCTCAGTCTGATACGCCATCTTCGAGGTAAAGAAGATTACCGAGATGAATGTAAACAGACCACTGAACTGATTGATAAAGTCGGGGATGAAATTGATGTAGTAGTCGAAGATGATATCCGACAAGGGAGCGTGCGACTCGGTAAAATTATCCACTCGCTCGGCATAGTCGAAGACCACCAAAATTACAGTAATCATCGCAATGGCGAAGATGTATGTACCCAAAAACTTGCCCAGAATATAACGGTCAAGAATTTTCAGACCTGGAAACGAGAAATTCAACTTCTGCTTCATACCCCACGCTATAATCTACGACCCAATTTTTCTACCATGATCTGCTTCCATTGAGCAAAATCACCCTCGATGATATGCTTACGTGCCTCGCCCACCAGCCACAAGTAGAACGCCACGTTGTGCAACGATGCGATCTGAGCCGCCAACATCTCACCACAAACCGTCAGGTGGTGAACATACGCCTTCGAGTATTGCTTATCAACAAAACTTACGCCCATAGGATCCAGCGGCGAGAAGTCATCCTCCCACTTCTTATTCCTGAGATTGATAGTACCCTCGCTGGTGAAGATCTGACCATTGCGACCATTGCGCGTAGGCATCACACAATCGAACATATCCACTCCTCTGTCAATCGCCTCCAAGATATTGATCGGCGTACCCACACCCATCAGATATCGTGGTTTATGCTCAGGCAAAACGGCATTTACCACCTCGATCATCGCATACATCACATCGGTAGGCTCACCCACTGCCAAACCTCCAATGGCATATCCATCGGCATCATATTGCTGAACATTCTCGGCAGCCTTAGCTCTGAGTTCTGGATATGAACATCCCTGCACGATGGGGAACAACGATTGGTAGTGCCCCCACTTGGGCTGAGTCTGATGATAACGATTAAAACAACGATCCAGCCAACGCTCGGTCAAAGCCAGCGACTTGGCAGCATAATCGTATGGAGCATCCCCTGGGGGGCACTCATCGAATGCCATCATGATATCAGCTCCGATAGTACGCTCGGTATCAATAACGCTCTCGGGGGTAAAGAGGTGCTTCGAGCCATCAATATGTGAACGGAAATGGCATCCCTCCTCCTTGAGCTTACGACAATCCGAGAGAGAGAAGACCTGAAAACCACCGCTATCGGTAAGCATTGGACCATCCCATGTCGAGAAACGATGCACTCCGCCCGCCTTCTCGATAATATCCATACCCGGGCGCAGATAGAGGTGATAGGTATTTGCCAAAATAATCTGCGCCTTAGCCTCCTGCTTAAGGTCTCGATGGAAAATTCCCTTCATCGCCGCAGCAGTACCTACAGGCATAAAAATAGGGGTCTGAATTGGACCATGATCTGTCTGGATCAATCCTGCACGAGCCTTCGAAGAGGGTGCTTTATGTTCAAGTGTAAATTTCATCTTTTCTACGCTCTTTTCGCCCACTCCAAAAACATGGGCATATAATTCGTACAAAGTTACGATTTTTCCTTCAAATATTGACTCTTTATGAGCGAAAAACCGCACGATATACCATATAATTGTAAATTCCGCTGCTCGCACCATAAATTTGGCGACACAAGAGGTGAGAATTTTCACATTTTACTATGCCGTTTCGCGCGAAAAGAGTATCTTTGTCGAAATTATCTTTTGATACTGTTTTATGCAATATATTGATTACATACTTCAACACTACGGCTGGCAAGGTTGCCTATTGGCGATTGCCATCCTTGTACTCTTTTTTATACAACTTTACTACTACCTGATCCGCTATCGCCGCGTATCTACATTCCGTAATTCGCACCGTAAAAGGATACTCGAATCAGAGCCACCGATCTCAATCGTAGTTCCCATATTTTCAGAGGATTACGCCTACATTGACGAGCGTCTGCCTCACCTCTTTGCCCAGCAATACGATGCTACATTCGAGGTGGTGATAGTCTATGTGGGAGCCGATGGCGACTTCTACGAGGAGCTTACGCGCCAACGCCTGATGCACCCCAACCTTACGGTGACAAAATTTGACTATAATCCCCGCTTCCCCATCTCGGTCAAGCAGGCTATCAACCTCGGCATAAAGGCAGCCCACAACGAGCATATCCTACTCACCACCAATAGCTCTACGCCAGCTTCGGAGCAGTGGTTAGCGATGATGGGTAAGGCATTTATGCGTGGCGAAATCATACTCGGCTACTCGGCTTTGGAGTCTAAAAAGGGACTATCCAACTACCTTATGCGAATGTCCAACCTCCAGACTTCGCTCTATTGGTTGGCTCAAGCCGTAAAGGGTAAGACATATCGTGGCACCCGCCACAACATAGGTTTCACTAAATCACTCTATTTCAAAGTGGGAGGCTTCAACTACTTGAGCATGAATATCGGCGAGGACGACCTCTTTATCCAGAGCATTGCGCGCAACAATAACGCCAGCGTGGTGCTTATTCCCAAAGGGGCGGTCATCGAACACGCTTGGGGCGGCATGAAGTGGTGGATTGGACAACTTCGCCACTACGGCGAGACCTATCGCTACTATCCGATCCATGTAAAGAACTCGATAGAGTGGGATATCTGCAGTCAAGGTCTATTCTTCCTCTGCATCCTCACCGCATTGATTTTCATGCCTTTGGAGTATAAGGCAGCAGCATTCCTATTGTTGCTCATAAGATATCTGGTAGCCTTAGCTCGTACCCTTTCGATCGCCAAACGCGTGGGAGAGCGTAAGGTTGGAATGCGATTCTTTATATTTGATCTGATTAACCCATTGCTCATGTTGTCTGTGCGCATGATGATGATTCGCAAAGATAGCTCAGCATGGAAATAGAGGAGTATATCATCGCCGATGACAAACGTCTGGTGGAGCTTTCGCTCGGCGGAGACCACATGGCATTCGAATATCTTTTCAACCGATATAACGATGCCATACGCCGCCTGTTCCTACTTCGCTCCACATCAGCTGACGACACGGAAGATCTGCTACAAGAGACCTTCATCAAGGTATATATCAATCTGCAACGCTACTCACCCGAATACACCTTCGGACAATGGGTATATACCATCGCACGTAACACCCATATCGACTTTGAACGCCGCCGTCAAGAGGATCTCTCGATAGATGAGCGTTTTTCGGCTCCCGAAACCAACACGCCATCGCCCGAAGAGAATCTGATAAATCTGCAACAACGCTCTCAGATCGAAACCTACATAAATAGTCTGCCAGAACAGTATCGCACGCTCTTTACCATGCGTTTTCTGGAAGATTACTCCTACGAAGAGATCGCCGAGAAGCTACACCTACCCATGGGTACAGTAAAGACTCAGATTCATCGTGCGCGCGAAAGGATGTGTCGCATGATATTAAGTGCCGAAGAGAAATAACCCTCCCAAGAGTATCTAAACAACAAAACCGAGATCGCTCATAAGATCTCGGTTTTATTTTCTCTGTCAATTATTTTTCGCTAATCTACTGCTGACGGCGAAGCTCGTATGTATAAGTAATATACTTATCGTCAGTGTATTGCAACTTAATATAATTCTCCGATGAAGACGCCACTATACCAAACAGCAAATAGACTGCGTTTCCTGAGCTTTCGCCCACAACCTTTCTGTCTGCCAAAACACCGAACTCACTCTGACCATTCTCAAGATCTGCGGTATATGACCAACGGAAATTCTCGAAGCTCGCAACCAATGAATTATCAATCTCAGCCTTGCCCTCCTTGGTGAAAGTAAAGACATCGCCCACCGTCACATACTTTGCAGCATCATCTGGATATACATTTGCCAACACCCACTTACCAGGCAGACGGTCAAGAAAATCACTCTTAAATTCAGCCTCACAAGCAACCAATGAAATGGCTGCAAAAGCCACCATAACAATAGAGTAAAAAAACTTTTTCATATCAATTCCTAATTTATTTCTTAACTATTCCAATTTTTCTTAGCACAAATATACCATAATGATTTATATCTGCAAAATATCATTCATAAATATGAACGAAACTCTCCCCTCAAAAATTATATCCTGTCAATTTATTTTTGCAAAATTGTGTTTCTTAACCCAACTTTTCACTCTACGGGCAATATATAAGGTGCTGTGGCTTTGAAATTAGCATCTTTTTTGTTAGATTTGTCATTAATTTTCAAAAAAAATAAGAACCAACGATGAGCAAAGTCGTAACTTTCGGAGAGATCATGTTGCGTCTAGCAACGCCCGATAACCTCCGTTTCAAACAAGCAACCTCATTCTCAGCCACATTTGGTGGCGGAGAGGCAAACGTGGCGGTATCACTCGCAAACTATGGTGTAGATGTGGAGTTTGTTTCGCGTCTGCCACTCAATGACATCGCAGATAGCTGTATTGGAGAACTTCGCCGACATGGCGTTGGCACGCAGAATATAGTCCGAGGCGGAGAACGACTCGGCATCTACTTTTTGGAGACAGGCGCAGTGGCTCGCCCCAGCAAGGTGGTATATGATCGCGCCCACTCATCTATTTCGACCATCGAGAAGGGAATGATCGACTGGGAGAGCATCTTCCACGATGCCGACTGGTTCCATTGGACAGGTATCACCCCCGCCATCAGTGCTTCGGCAGCAGAGGTCTGCTTGGAGGCTTGTCAGGTGGCAAATCGAATGGGCGTGACCGTTTCGTGTGACCTGAATTTCCGCAAAAACCTTTGGAAATATGGCAAAACTGCCGCCGAGATTATGCCCGACTTGGTAGCGTGTTGTGACGTTATCCTCGGCAACGAGGAGGATGCCGAGAAGGTCTTTGGCATCAAGCCCGAAGGCTTTGACGTAACCGCTACTCAGGGAGAGGTCAAGGCTTCGGCATTCCGTAGCGTATGTTCTCAGCTCATGCACAGATTCCCCCGCGCCAAGAAGGTCATCATCACCCTGCGTGGCTCAATTAATGCCAACCACAACACTTGGGGAGGAGTCCTCTTCGATGGCAAAAAGCTCTATGAATCACCTCGTTACGACATCACCCACATCGTGGATCGTGTCGGTGGTGGAGACTCGTTTATGGGAGGCTTGATCTATGGACTCCGAGCATTTGAGGGAGATGATCAGCGCGCACTGAATTTTGCCGTTGCTGCATCGGCATTAAAACACACCATCTATGGAGACTTCAACCTTGTCAGCGTTGCGGAGGTTGAGAGTCTGATGAAGGGTGACGGCTCAGGCAGAGTATCACGATAAAAAGAGACAAAAGATATGGCACGTTTTTCAAAGTTAGAGGTCTTGCAGACCATGAAACTCACAGGCATGATACCCGTATTCTACAATGCCGATTTGGAGCTCTCGAAGCAGGTCATTAAGGCTTGCTACGATGGTGGAGTGAGAGCCTTCGAATTCACCAATCGAGGTGACTTTGCGCATGAAATTTTCGGCGAGTTGGTGAAGTGGGCAGCCAAAGAGTGCCCTGCACTGATTTTGGGAGTTGGTAGCGTTGTGGATGCTCCAACTGCTGCATTATACATCCAATTGGGAGCAAACTTTGTGGTTGGACCACTATTCAATGCCGAAGTTGCCCGCCTCTGCAATCGCCGTCTGATACCCTACACCCCCGGGTGTGGATCTGTTTCGGAGATCGGCATGGCACAGGAGGCAGGTTGTGATCTGACCAAAATCTTCCCTGCTGGAAATGTCGGCGGACCTTCATTCGTAAAGAATGTTCTGGCTCCTATGCCTTGGTCAATGATTATGGCTACGGGAGCTGTAGAGCCTACCGAGGAGAATCTCTCGGCATGGTTCAAGGCTGGAGTTACGGTTGTCGGCATGGGATCTATGCTCTTTCCAAAAGCGGTAATCGAGCAGAAGGATTGGGCTGCAATCAGCCAAAAATGTCGCGAGGCACTTGATATTATAGCTAAGTATAAAAAGTAAATCACACATACTATGACAAACCAACCTCAAAACAAAATGACCTCGTATCGTTGGGCGATCTGCGGCTTGCTCTTCTTTGCAACCACGATCAACTACCTCGACCGACAGGTTCTTTCACTCACATGGGAGGATTTCATCCGCCCTGAATTTCACTGGAATAACACCAACTACGGCTGGGTAACAGGTATCTTCTCGCTGGTCTATGCCATAGCCATGCTCTTTGCGGGACGCATAGTAGATTTCCTCGACACCAAGCGCGGCTATATGTGGTCTATCGGCATTTGGTCGGTAGGTGCCTGCGTACACGCATTGTGCGGCGTGGCGACCGAATGGGTTGTTGATCTGCCAAATGCCGAGGCTCTGAGAGCTGCGGTAGAAAATACCGATCTGGCAGCCAAAATTGCCACCGTATCACTCACCTTCTTCATCATGGCACGATGTGTCTTGGCTATAGGTGAGGCAGGAAACTTCCCTGCGGCGATCAAGGCTACGGCTGAGTATTTCCCAAAGAAGGATCGTGCCTACGCAACAAGTATCTTCAATGCTGGCTCGACAATCGGTGCTTTGCTCGCCCCATTCACCATCCCTACCCTTGCCGACAAATTCGGCTGGGAGGCTGCCTTTATCATCATCGGTGCATTGGGATTTATCTGGATGGGATTCTGGCAATTCCTCTATAAGAAGCCCGATCAGAACCCTATGGTGAACGCTGCCGAATTGGCTTACATCAACTCCGACTCTGAGGAGGATCAGAAGGCTCAGCAGGAGGCTAAGGAGGTGGCTTCGGCTCCAAAGCCATCGCTCTGGAAGTGCTTCTCATATCGTCAGACATGGGCATTTATTTCGGGTAAGATCATCGCCGATGGTGTATGGTGGTTCTACTTGTTCTGGATGCCATCGTACCTAAAAAATGCCTGCGGTATGGCTTCGACAAGTTTCGAATTCCAGTTGGCATTGGGAGTGCTATATCTCATCGTAATGATCTCACTCTTGGGCGGTTACCTGCCTACAATTTTCATCGAAAAGTATAAGATGAATCCTTACGCAGGACGTATGCGCGCCATGCTTATCTTTGCATTCTTCCCACTCTTGGCACTCTTGGCTCAGCCTTTGGCACAATACTCTTATTGGTTCCCTGTGGTGATTGTCGGTATCGCTGCCGCAGCTCACCAATCATGGTCTGCCAACATCTTCTCTACAGTTGGAGATATGTTCCCTAAGTCGATGATTGCCACAATCACAGGTATCGGAGGAATGGCAGGCGGTATCGGATCATTCTGCATACAACTGGGAGCAGGTAATCTGTTCGATTATGCCGAGTCGAGCACCCTCTCGTTTATGGGATACACAGGTATCGAGGCAGGATATATGATCGCCTTCTCGTTCTGCGCCGTGGCTTATCTTGCTAGCTGGTTGGCAATGAAGGCATTTGTACCTAAATATATGCCGATAAAGTTGTAATACTATATAATATATCCACAAGAAGAGGGTGCTTAACAAGATCTGTTAGCACCCTCTTTCTTTTAGTTGTATAACGCGCAACCCTAAAACCCTACTTTAGCTCTACTTGAAGTGGATTATTCAATCTGTCGGCAGCCTGCTTGACCTGCATTGCCCACTCTGCACCACCCGCAACGCCAGCATGACTCCACGCCGAGCCATTGAGCATAAGAATCTTCTCTCCAGCCTTCGCCTTGCGTAAAATCAAAGCATGCTGCACTTGCTGATTGGGCGAAGCATGAGTCTTGAAACGACTCTGCTTCTGAGCACCCTGCAAAATCACGCCCAACATGATATCGCCATCTCGCTTGGCATCACCACTATCCGATGCTGGCTCGGTAAGTGCAATCCAGTTTTCGTCCTGCGAGATATCCTTCACATCGTGCATCACCATACCTGCAGCAACCTCTATCTCGCCTTCGAAACCACTCAGCTCATACTCTTGAAAAGTAAAACGGCTATTGGCATCGAGCCAAATACGGCGTTTAATGACCACATCGCGATTACCAACCGAAACAGGCGCATAGACAAACTCTGCTTCGGTACGCAACGGACCATTCGCCACACACTCCTGACGCAGATAGTTTCCACTCAAAAGCAACTTTGAATCCTCAACTACAGCCAAAGCACCACCGCCGAGCGTATTGCCCACCTTATAGCAATCCATACCCTCGCCATAGTTGTGATGGTAGTCATTACGGGCAAACCACTCGTTGATGATCAGTTTCTGAGTATTTTTCACCCACACATCCACGCCCTGAGTCTTGGGATCGCTCAATCGCGGACCATAGATACGATAAGCCGTCAGATTATTTTCCCACGCATAATCATCCATGCGCTCAGGCACATAACGACCATATACCTTCGGCTCATAACTGTCGGCACGCCTTCTTCTAATTTTATAGTGACTCTGGGCTGAAGCTCCGACAGACGCCTGAAAAAGGAGTTTCTGTGCCACACCCTTCTTATCGAATATCACCTGCGAAGGGATCTGATTGCGTTGCTCATCCTCCACAATCACCCTATCTGCCGTAATACCACGTCCTGCGAGTTCCGCCCACTCAATCTCCACGCTCTCATGCTCTCTCTCGTAGGAGGTAGGGTTGGTCACGGTTACATCTATGCCACCTCCCACAACTCCGCATCCACAAAGCCACAACAAAACCAAAGTCAGCAATGCTCTCTTCATAAGACTTCTCTATTTGGGTTGTTTACCTATATATGCCAAGATTCCGCCATCGACATACAACACATGACCATTCACAAAATCTGAAGCCTCGGATGCCAAAAAGAGTATTGGACCCTTCAGATCCTCTGGCGTACCCCAACGTGCTGCAGGGGTCTTGGAGATTATGAAACTGTCGAATGGATGAGGTTTACCATCTTTATCTGGTTCACGCAATGGCGCGGTCTGCGGAGTGGCGATATAACCCGGTCCGATGGCGTTACATTGGATATTATATACTCCATACTCCGATGCGATGTTACGTGTGAGCATCTTCAAACCACCCTTAGCTGCCGCGTATGCCGACACGGTTTCACGTCCCAGCTCTGACATCATCGAGCAGATGTTTATAATCTTACCTCCACCTCGCTCAATCATACTTGGAATGACCGCCTTTGACATGATAAATGGAGCTACAAGATCTATATCTATCACCTCCGAGAACTCCTCTACCGACATCTCGTGCATAGGGATACGTTTGATGATACCTGCATTATTGACCAGAATATCCACTGCACCCAACTCCTGCTCTATGCTACGAATCATCTCTGCAACAGACTTCTCATCTCTCACATCGCAGATATAACCCTTAGCCTCAATGCCTTTGTCTCTATACTCATCCAACGCCTTTTGCAAATGCTCCTCGCTACGGCAATTAAAGGCGATTTTAGCCCCAGCCTGAGCCAAAGCCTCTGCCATGGCAAAGCCTATTCCGTATGCCGCGCCTGTCACAAGCGCAACCTTACCTTCCAACGAATAACTTACCATACTTAGAGCCTACTTTAGATCCGTAATCAACGAAAAATCCTGATCCGAGTAGTCGAGATTCTCGCCTCCCATACCCCAAATGAAGGTATAATTGTGGGTAGCCGCCGCGCTATGGATAGACCACTCTGGCGAAAGCACAGCCTGCTCGCCTCGCATCCAAATGTGACGAGTCTCATCCACCTCACCCATAAAGTGACATACGGCATGCTCCTCTGGCACTTCGAAATAGAAATAAGCCTCCATGCGGCGCGAGTGAACATGGGCAGGCATGGTGTTCCATACGCTACCAGTCATCAACTCGGTCATACCCATCTGCAATTGGCAGGTAGGGAGAACCTCTCGCACCAACATCTTATTGATATTACGATCATTCGAGCCCTCCAACGATCCCATGTGCGCAACGATGGCGTCTGCCTTTGTTACCTTACGATCGGGATAAGTGTGGTGAGCCACACATGAGTTGAAATAGAACTTTGCAGGCACGCTACTATCCACGCTCTCAAAGACCACCTCGCGATCTCCTGCACCTAAATAGAGTGCCTCCTTGAAATCCAGCTCAAAGCTCTCCTCGCCAACCTTCACGCGACCCTTACCGCCCACATTGAAGATACCCAACTCGCGGCGCGAGAGGAAATACTCAGCCTTGAGAGGATCTATCGCCTCCAGCTTCAAAGCCTCATCCACGGGCATTGCACCACCCACAACCATACGGTCATACATCGAATAGACCATATTGACCTCATCGGCGGCAAAAACTTTCTCGATCAGGAAGTCCTCTCTCAGTCGAGCAGTATCATAGCCTTTGGCATCGCGTGGATGCGCGGCATATCTTACTTGGTAATTGGTTTTCATATTATTTTAAGTATCTTGATAAAACTTTTTTGCTTGATCTAAAAATTAAAATATGCTTTGGCGTTATTATAACTGATATCCTCAACCATCTTGCCGATAAAATCAAGTTCGCTGGCAGGTAACAAACCCGCCTCGACATCATTTCCAATCAGGTTACACAACGTGCGGCGGAAATACTCGTGACGAGGATAGCTGAGGAAGCTGCGCGAGTCAGTCAGCATACCCACAAAACGGCTCAACAAGCCCAACAATGAGAGTGCATTCATCTGACGCTCCATGCCTTCCTTCTGATCCAAGAACCACCATCCCGAACCGAACTGTATCTTACCTGCTGTCTCGCCATCCTGGAAGTTACCGATCATGGTCGCTACCATCTCGTTATCGCGCGGATTGAGGTTGTAGAGTATGGTCTTGGTCAACTTACCCTGCTGATCCAACCTATCTAAGAACTTAGCCATATTCTTAGCCAACGTAAAATCTCCAATCGAGTCAAATCCCGTATCAACGCCTATGGATGCCATCTTACGGCTATTGTTGTTGCGAATCACACCGAAGTGGAACTGCTGAGTCCAACCACTATCTGAGTCCATTATGCCACCCTCTACGAGCATCGCACTCTTATATTGGCGTATCTCTTGCAGCGAAAGCTCCTTACCGCCATAGACCTTGCTGAAAATGGCTTCGATCTGAGCCGTAGTATAATCCTCGGCATAGAACTCCTCAAAACCATGATCACTCAAACGGCAACCGACACTCTCGAAGAAGCGATGGCGCACTCTGAGGGCGTCTATCATCGTAGCAAACGAGCTGATCTCCACGCCCGACACCTCGCCCAGACGATCTACATAGGCTTTGAAAGCCGCAGGATTCTCCACCGCCATAGCCTTATCGGGACGCCATGTAGGCAAGACCTTACATTCGAAGCCATCCTCTCGGCACTTGATATGATGCTCCAGCGAATCCACAGGATCATCAGTAGTACAAACCACCTCCACATTATATCGGCGCATAAGTCCTCGAGCCGAGAAATCAGGCTGTTGCAACTTCTCCGAACAATAGTCATAGATCTCGCGTGCCGACTTAGGATTGAGCAACTTTTCTACTCCGAAAGCAGTCTTAAGCTCGAGATGAGTCCAATGATAAAGCGGGTTGCGCATAGTGTAAGGCACCGTCTCAGCCCACTTCTCGAATTTCTCCCAATCTGAAGCCTCACCCGTACAATAACGCTCCGCCACGCCATTGGTACGCATGGCACGCCATTTATAATGATCGCCATCCAACCAAATCTCGCTCAGATTGCGGAATCGGTGATCCGAAGCCACATATTCGGGATTAAGGTGGCAATGATAGTCAATAATTGGCATTTTCGATGCATGCTCATGATAGAGTATCTGCGCAGTATCGCTCTGCAACAGGAAGTCTTTGTCGTTAAAAGTTTTCATCTCTAATGATCGATTAGTTAGCTCAACACCTTTTCACATAAGTTGGCATTGACAAATATACAGATTTATTAGCAGAAAATCAATAATCATACTGTAAGTAGAATATTTTTTAGGAAATGATTAATTTTTAAGCAGATTCTTATTTTAAGGCTAAAATTTCGTATCTTTACGGTCAGAATCAAACAATTTAAATTTTTACACATTATGGAATTTGAAGGCGTAGTTTACAAGATAATGCCAGCCACAACAGGTACATCGGCTCGTGGCGACTGGCAGCGTCAGGAGGTCATTTTCGAGATCCCAAGCGAATTTTCTCGCAAAGTATGTGTTATCTTCTTCAACCGTCCGAGCGATGTAGCATCACTCAAAGAGGGTAAGACTTACACCGTATCAATCAACATCGAGTCACGCGAGTACAATGGTCGTTGGTACACCGATGTACGCGCATGGCGTGTGCAACCAAAGCAGGAGGAGGCTGCTGAGGTTGCTCCAATGCCCGACATGCCACCACTTGCTGAAGAGCCACAATACACATCGGCTTCAACCGTAGCAGAGGTTGACGATCTGCCATTCTAAGACAAACGGTTAGCTAATAATAAAGCGGTATCTGAGATTTCAGACACCGCTTTATTATTGCGTTAAACTCGCTTTTACTTCTGCTCTGCTGGAGCTGCCTCAGGAGCCTCTACTGCCTTAATCTCGTGCAACTCAACCTTGAACTCCAAAGCCTCGTTAGGACCGATGTCGCCACCTGCACCACGTGCGCCATAACCCAACTCTGCTGGAATCCACAAAGTGATCTGACCACCCTTACCTACGAGCTGAACACCCTCAGTCCAACCTGGGATAACCTGATTGAGTGGGAACTCGATAGCCTCGCCACGAGCGTATGATGAATCAAATACCTTGCCTGTACGAAGTTTACCCTCATAATCAACCTTCACGATATCTGTTGCCTTTGGCTTCAAAGTCTCATCACCTGCGCGGTCGATACGATAGAGCAAGCCGCTTGGAGTCTTCTGCACGCCGCTCTGCTTCTCGATCTGAGCCAACCACTTAGCTGAAGCCTCTGCGTTCTGCTGTGGAAGAGTTACAGTGAAGTAAGTCTGAATAAGCTCCATAGCCTTCTCGTTTGTCATTGTAGCCTTAGCATCAGCAACATCAGTCAAGCCCTGCACGAACCATACAGTCTGCATTGGGATATTAGCCGAACGCAAGTTTGTACCCAAATCGCAACCATAAGCCTCTGAAACCTTCTTACGCTCTGCATCATCACCAGCAAAGATATCATACTCCGCAAAGTTAGGCATTGCGAGAGAATCCTTAGCACGTGCATCCTGCATGAACTGGTTCATACGCTGAGGACGCTGCTGTGAGAAGAACGACTGAAGAACCTCAATCGCAGCCTCATGATCCTTATCTGCCTCACCCTCCTTAACGGTAGTGAACAAAGCCTTCTCAGCCTGAGCTGCGAGTACATTCCAATCGAACTTCATCTCTGGCATATTAGCAGAGATATCGGTAGCGATATTTACACCCATAGCATATGAAAGGCTGTCCATCTTCGACTTGCTACCCTTAGAGATACCATTGGCAGTCTTACCACCGCAAGCCACCATCATAGCTGCTACTGCAAGAACAGCTACACCGTAAATCAATTTTTTCATCTTTTTAAATCTATTTTTGTTTGTTAAAATTTGTTTCTTCTAAATCCTTTACACAGCCCTGAACAACTCAAGCCCCGCAAACTATCTGCGCTTCTTGACCTCTACGATCTGTATATCGTAACGCAACATCTCATTAGGCTTGATGCCCTTCTCGCTATCACCCGCCGAGCCATACGCCATCGAAGATGGTAACCACAACGAGATCTTACCCCCCTCGCCAATAAGTTTGGCACCTTCGGACAAACCAGGGAGCAATCTATCCACCGCATTGCGCAATGTGTCGGCACGCTCCGAAGCAGGATCAACCTCTTCGCCCGCCATGTTGGTCACACGATAGGTCAACGCCACGGTATCTCTATAACCGCTCGCCATCTTATTCATATCGCCCAACGCCTCGACCTTATATGTCAAACCGCTACGTGTACGCTCAACCTTGTTATCCGAAGCAGCCAGATCCTCAAGGAACTGCTCCTCATATTTGCGCACTCGCTCATAGACATCGTAATTGTGGTACGCCAAAAAGTAGAACTTGGCATCCTCGAATGTCATCTTCGGCATACCCTTGAGCATATCATTTACTCCAGCCACGACCATATCGGGATTGATGGTAGAATCCATCTCCATGATATTATATGCCAGATTCATACCTATCACATAAGAGATAGAATCTCGGCTGTCCGCAAGAGCCTTCACCGACTTAGAACCTGAGCTGCAAGCAAAGGTCAAAGCCGCCAAAAAAGCGCACACCAAAAACGTAATAATTCTATGTCTCATCATCTTGTTTATCTTGCCAAAACTCCGACAAAAAGGGTGCAAAACCATGCAATTCACCTCCATGCAGGATATTATTGTGCCGAAATTATTTGGCAAAGATACTAATTTTTCAATTTTTACATATATTTGTAATGGAAAAACAATAATTTCTCAGATGAAAATCCTTATCGACAACGCCATTCCCTACATAAAGGGGGTGTTTGAGCCTTATGCCGAAGTGACATATCTCGATGGCAAAGCATTTAAGCCACAGGATGTTGCCACTGCCGATGCGCTGATTATCCGCACACGCACTCGTTGCAATGAAGATCTGATAGGGAACTCGCAGGTTAAGATAATTTCTACTGCCACCATCGGCTTCGACCATATAGATCTGGATTTTTGCGCCAAGCGCGGCATTGAGGTCACCACAGCTCAGGGTTGTAACGCCGCAGGCGTATTGCAATGGGTTGCGGCAGCACTTGTCGCCCTCAGCCGCAAGCAGGATTGGAAGCCACAAGAGAAGACTCTCGGCATTGTCGGGGTAGGTCATGTAGGATCACTCGTTGAGCAATATGCGCGAGCATGGGGATTTCATGTTTTACGTTGCGATCCGCCACGAAAACAGCTTGAGGGAGGTGATTATGTAACATTAGAGGAGGTTTTGAGTCAATCCGACATTGTCACATTGCATACCCCTTTGGACTCTACGACTTTTCACATGATCGACCACAAGCAGATCTCGCTCCTGAAGCCACAAGCCACGCTTATAAACGCCTCGCGCGGAGAGGTTGCATCGACCGAGGCTCTGCTCGCCGCCCGTCAGGAGTTGATTTTGGATGTTTGGGAGAGAGAGCCCGAGATTAACACCCAACTGCTCCGCAAAGCGTTTTTGGCAACTCCTCACATAGCAGGCTACTCGGCTCAAGGCAAGGCAAATGCCACCAAAGCGGTTGTCGAAGCTATAGCTCGCCACTTCTCGCTACCCATCGAGAATTGGTATCCACCGCAAGTCCAAAGCGTTGAGCGCAAGGATATTACTTGGGAGGAGTTGTGCCGTACGATAGACTCCTATTGTGACATTCAGAGCCAAAGCGAAAGCCTAAAACTCTCGGCAAGCGATTTTGAGTCGATGCGCAACAATTACAACTATCGCAAAGAGTATTTTTAGGCATCAACACAACACCTTGAAGAGAGTGTAGCACCCAACTAAAATGAGGCAAAGTGGAATAACGAGAGAATATTTTTCTTATCTTTGCATTATATCTGCGTGCCTAAATCGGGATGATGAGTCTTGCGGCAGAATTTTAAAGCGTCATAAGATATGGCTAAAACGCTATTAAAACCAATAAAACGAATTGCAAAGGGTAATTTTATTTTGCAATTTCATAAGTGGTGTCAGTTTCTGGCAGCCAAGATCCCTTTTGGCAAATACTTCATGCACAAACACTATGCGCCACCTGCCAATCATCTTGAACGAGAGGTGTTTGGCATGCGCTTCTCTTCGCCCATAGGTTTGGCTGCGGGATACGACCACAACGGCACTCTCATCGACAGCATGGACGCCATGGGATTCGGATTTATGGAGATAGGAGCTGTAACTCCCAAACCTCAATCAGGCAAGGAGTCGAAAGAGTATGCCATCTATCGCTTGGAGGGGGATAATGCCCTGCTCAACTACTCGCAGATCGAGAGCGAAGGTGTGGAGAAGGTTATCGAAAACATCAAAAAACGCTCAAGCCGCATCATCATCGGCTGCAACATAGTAAAAAACAACAGTACGGCACGCGAAAATGCTCCGATAGATTATCTAAGGCTCTTTCGCCCACTCTATCAATATGTCGATTTCTTCACGGTAAACCTCTGCGACAACTCTTCGGATGTGACATATGTCCCCACAGACAAAGATGAGGTGATGGCAATTCTAACTCCACTTTTTGAGTTCAGACGAGGGCAAAACCAATATCGCCCAATATTGATCAAGATCTCTCCCGACTTGACTGATGAGCAGATTGATGCCATGACCGACATCATGCTCGACACTCCGCTGGATGGTATTGTTGCTACGGGCGGAACTACGGGTCGCTACGGCTTGGAGAACTCCACGCAGACCATACACGCCTTGGGGCGCATCCCTGGAGCATTGTGTGGCACGCCGCTTAAGCAACGCTCACTCGATATCGTCCGCCGCATATATGAACGCTCAAAAGGGACCTATCCTATCATTGGTTGCGGTGGCATAAGCACCGCCGATGACGCATTCGAGATGCTCAAGGCGGGTGCTACTTTGGTGGAGTTATACTCTTCGTTCTTCTACGGTGGAGGTGAGACTCTGCGCAATATGCGTACGGGACTAAACGAGCGACTCCGCAAATATGAACAAAACTCGGCTTCGACACAAGTAACAAGCCCGACAAATACAACTCAAGAGTATGATTAATGCTACTATAATTACCATAGGCGATGAGATTCTCATCGGTCAGATCGTGGATACCAATTCTGTAAGTATCTCCCGCCACCTGAACAAGGCAGGAATTACCGTCTCGGAGCGACTCTCCATAGGCGACAACGCCGAGCAGATAACCCGCGCTCTCACCGAAGCACTCAATCGCACTAAGATAGTGATCATTACAGGCGGTCTGGGTCCTACGAAGGATGATATCACCAAACATACGCTCGCTAAGTTCTTCTGCTCGGATATGCGTGAAGATGAGCAGGTTGCCCTCCACGTCAAGACCATGCTTGAGGCGAGAGGAATAACATTTAACGAGCTTAACCACTCTCAGGCTATGGTTCCCGAAAAGTGTCAGGTGCTTTTCAACTATCACGGCACTGCACCTGGAATGTGGTTCGAAGATGAGCAGGGACATGTAGCAATCTCGCTACCGGGTGTACCCTTTGAGATGGAACATCTAATGGAGGATGAGGTGATGCCTCGCCTGAAGGCTCGCTTTTCGCTCCACGCCAACGTACATCGCACCATGATAACATCGGGACTCCCCGAATCAATGCTTGCCGAGCGAATTGCAGAGTGGGAAGATGCTCTGCCCGAAGGGTTGAAGTTGGCATATCTGCCCTCCCCCAACATCGTTCGCCTGAGACTTTCGGCATACGACAGAGATGACGCCGAGGTTACTTGCCAAGAGATTAACGCTGAGTTCGATAAACTATACCGCATCATTCCAGAACATATAGTAGGATTTGAGGACGCATCGGTTCAGGCTTTGGTACACGATCTGCTAAGCCAGCACCACCTCACCCTCGCCACAGCCGAGAGTTGCACGGGAGGAACAATCGCTTCGCGCTTTACCGCCATGAGTGGCTCCTCGCAATACTTCCTTTGTGGTGTGGTATCATATTCTAACGAGGCGAAGCGAGATGTGCTGGGCGTAAATTATGACGACATTATGCGCTACGGAGCAGTCAGCGAAACCGTTGTACGCCAAATGGCAGAGGGCGCAAGGCGCATTTCGGGAGCCGATTACGCCATCTCGACAAGTGGCATTGCAGGACCTACGGGTGGTAGCAAAGAGAAACCTGTGGGTACGGTATGGATGGCGGTGGCAACTCCCACTCGTACCATCAGCATGATGCGCAACTCAGGAACTGACCGTTCACAAGTGATCAACCGCGCCTCAGCATACGCCATAGAGATGCTCTACAAAGAACTTCAAAAGGATTTGAAATAAAATTCGGGGAGGGGCGAATGAGAGAAAAAAGAGAAGAGAGAGGAAAAAGAGAGAAGAGATATAAAGAGAAAGAATAACCACACCCACTGAATCAAACCATTAGACTACTTACACCAAAAAGAAACCAAAAATTTACTAACCATGATAATTCAATCAATTCTGGATACCGATCTGTATAAGTTCACCACTTCATACGGATATTTCAAGTCCTTCCCTCAGGCAGAAGGTACATTCATCTTCCACGATCGCAACGCCACCATCTATGATGAAGCATTTGTTGAGCGACTACACGAGGCCTTCGAAGAGTTAAGCCAACTATCGCTCAGCGATGAGGAGTTTAAGTATATGGTCAAGAATTGTAAATTTATCCCCCAGAACTATTTTGAGTGGCTCAAGGGATTCCGTTTTGACCCTTCACGCATGAAGATATGGCTCGATGAGGAGAGCCATCTGCATATCGAGGCTTCAGACCACCTCTACAAAGTTACGCTCTACGAGATTGCGGTACTCTCTACCGTTTCTGCACTGTGCAACGAGGGTAAGGTGATTGATATGAAGGAGGTTATACACCGTCTGGAGCCTAAAATCGCTCTTTCCAACGCCCAGCAAATTCCATTCTCGGATTTCGGCACACGCCGCCGCTTCTCGTTTGAAGTACACCAAGCCGTTTTGGAGTATATCAAACAGAATGCTAAGTATTGCATGGGTACATCGAACTGCTATCTTGCCATGAAGATGGGTATGAAGATGATCGGAACATACCCACACGAGTTGCCTATGTTCATCGCTGCCGTAAATGGAGGACCACGCCAAGCCAACTACATCGCCATGGAGGAGTGGGTGAAGATCTATGACGGTTATCTGGGTATCGCCTTGACCGATAGTTTCGGCTCGGATGTATTCTTCAAGAACTTCTCCAAGAAACACGCCTCACTCTTCGATGGTGTACGTCAGGATTCGGGCGATCCATTACGCTTCATAGAGATGGCTGTCGCTCGCTACAAAGAGTTGGGTATCGACCCTATGACCAAGACTATCATCTTCAGCGATGCGCTCGACTTTGAGAAGGCTGCCAAGCTTAAACAGGCGTGCGAGGGCAGGATACGTTGCTCATTCGGTATCGGCACCAACATCACAAACGACACAGGACACAATCCAAGCAATATAGTAATGAAGCTCTCTACGTGCCGCATGAACGAGAAGCAGACACTGCGTAAATGCGTCAAACTTTCGGATGTCGCAGGTAAGGCTATCGGCGATGAGCGCGAGGTAGAGCTTTACAGACGATTGCTTGAGTAAACCTTCATAAACCGAGGTAATTTGCAGGCTTTTACTCTTCGAAGCAGAGCGCAGAGAGGAAAAATTCAGATTTAAGTAACTTTTTTGATTGAGAATCGTTCTATTTTGAATTTATTTGCTTATCTTTGCGCACCCTTAATGTGAGGGTAACAATTAAACTTAATAGAAAAATGAAAGTTTGCGAGATTACAGGTAAAAGCGCAGTGATTGGCAACAATGTCTCTCACTCAAACCGTAAGACTAAGCGCAAGTTCAATCCAAACTTGAGAACTAAGCGTTTTTGGTCTGAGGAGGAGGGTCGCTGGTTTACTTTGAAGGTAACAGCTGCCGGTATGAAAACAATTAACAAGAAGGGCTTAGCTGCCGCTTTGAAGGAGGCTGCTGCACCTAAGAAGGTTTACTAAAATTTATTAAGCAGAGATGGCAAAGAAAGGTAACAGAGTTCAGGTGATCCTTGAGTGCACTGAGCAGAAGGAGAGCGGCGTTCCAGGAATGTCACGTTACATCACCACTAAGAACAAGAAGAACACACCGGATCGTTTGGAGCGTAAGAAGTACAATCCATACTTGAAGAAGGTAACAGTACACCGTGAAATTAAGTAATCGTAGGTAAGTTATGGCAAAGAAAGTAGTTGCAACACTTAAGACTGGTACTGCTAAGAAGTACACTAAGTGCATCAAGATGGTTAAGTCAGAGAAGACAGGTGCTTATGTGTTCAAGACACAGAACATTCTCGAGGAGGATGAGATCAAGGCATACTTCGCTGAGAAATAATCATTGCATTAAGCCGCAAGGTTTAATACAAAAGGCGTCCCGATGGACGCCTTTTGTGTTTTATCACTTAGGAATTCTTCAAAAATTAAATTTTGAAACTGCGCCAATCTTTCAACAAAGAATATACCTACTTTATACTCAAGATCAAGGTCAGTGAAGAGGGTGTCGCAATCTATGCGCACAATCCTATCGGATTTTACCGTGTAGCACAAACTTTACACAAAGCGTTACATATCGTAAATGAGGGGGGGGCAGAGACTAATGGCGAGCGTGACGCCAAAAATCACCTAGTCAGACAACGTCTTCTCTGCATGGCTGCTACTTTCCGAAGTGCTGATTGGCAAACTTAATATACTGCGCCCAATCATACGCCGTAATATCGTGCTTACCCGTACGCAAGTGATAACCTACCCAGCCATCATTATCGGGCTGCTCGGGCTTTGGCTGAGACTCCGACTTTAAGCCCTTTTTGCCATATAACTCCCACACCGAAGAAGCATATTTAGCCGAAAGGAACTCTCCCTCAGGATCTGCCCAATCGTCCAATGTCGCGCTGGCAACATATACGGGACGTGGAGCTACGAGAGCCACCAATCCATGATGATCGATCATGAGATCCTGCTCACGGTCGCTATACTTGTTGTAGTTGTCGCAGAACCAATGTGGGAAGTTCTTGTTCAGGTCGCGTATCAACTCACCATGTCGGCGTGATGAGAGAGCTGCACCGCCCTCCCCCGAATCATTCGAGATCGCCATTGCAAAACGCTTATCGGTAGCTGCCGCCCACAATGCGGTCTTACCCAAGCGCGAGTGACCCACCACAGCCACATGCTTCTTGTCGAAGAGCTTGTCGCTCTCGATATAATCCATCACGCGGCTCAAGCCCCATGCCCAAGCCGAGATTGTACCCCACTCATCTGCCTTAGGCTTATTCTGGCTGTTAAAAATTTGGTGTACGCCATTCTTGAAGCCATCATCAAAGTCGGGATCTATATCGCCACGATACACCGTCACCACAGCATACCCCGCCTCAACAATCATCTCCATAGGCCAACGCGACATGGCTGCACCACGCTCTGGATCAGAGCCGAGTTCGCTCTTCTTAGGGGCGTTTTTCGAAATGGTGATTGCAGGATCGGTTGTGGTCTGATGATTACCCTTGAAATTTATGCCGACAAACGCAGGCACAGGCTTCGCGCTATGAGGGATATACATCAACACCAGCATTGGCTCGTCCATACCCTCAAAACTTATAGCCACCTCCTTACGGATTGCCTTACCGCCCAGAGCCTTATCATCGTAACCGATGGTCTTGTATGTTGGTTTGGGCTGTTTTTGGGGTTGACGACCAAACACCTCGGTCAGGAAGAAATTATAGATCGCAGGGCGATGCTGCTTCTCCCACGCCTTACGACTCTCGACCTTCAGAGGTCCCACCTCATACTTCTGTGACTGAGCAACGGCATTGCCAGAGAAGAAGGCAAGACTCGCCACGATGCTCAAAAGATAGAAAAACTGTTTCATATTATATATAAGGTATTAAATTAGCTGATTTTCACACGTAAATATACAAAAATCCGTGAACATAAACAAAAAAAGGAGCTACCCAAATACTTTTGAATAGCTCACTTATATAAAAATCTAAATTCTCAGATTCTACTTCGCGTAACTTACGGCGCGAGTCTCACGGATTACGGTGATCTTCACCTGACCAGGATAAGTCATCTCATCCTGAATCTTCTTAGCTATATCGTGTGACAATGCCTCAGACTCCTGATCCGAGAGCTTGTCTGCACCCACGATAACACGCAACTCGCGACCAGCCTGAATAGCGTAGGTCTTAACCACACCCGGGTACGACAAGGCGATATCCTCCATCTCCTTCAGACGCTTGATATATGACTCTACAACCTCGCGGCGTGCTCCAGGGCGAGCTCCAGAGATAGCGTCACAAACCTGAATGATAGGAGCGATCAGCGAGGTCATCTCCACCTCATCGTGGTGCGATCCGATGGCATTGCATACCTCAGCCTTCTCCTTACACTTCTCGGCGAGTTTCATACCGATAATTGCGTGTGGCAACTCTGGCTCATCATCGGGCACCTTACCGATATCGTGCAACAGACCTGCTCGGCGTGCCGCCTTAGGATTCAAGCCCAACTCTGCAGCCATGATACCTGCCAAATTAGCGGTCTCACGAGCGTGCTGCAAAAGGTTCTGACCGTATGACGAACGATACTTCATCTTACCGATTAGACGGATAAGTTCAGGATGCAAACCATGGATACCCAAGTCAATGGCGGTACGCTTACCTACCTCCACGATCTCCTCCTCAATCTGCTTCTTGACCTTAGCCACAACCTCCTCGATGCGGGCTGGGTGGATACGACCATCGGTCACCAACTGATGCAACGCCAAGCGTGCAATCTCGCGGCGAACAGGATCAAAGCCACTCAAGATAATAGCCTCAGGGGTATCGTCAACGATAATCTCGATACCTGTGGCAGCCTCCAAAGCGCGGATGTTACGACCCTCACGACCAATGATACGACCCTTGACCTCATCGCTGTCGATGTTAAACACCGTAACGGCATTCTCGATAGCGGTCTCGGTAGCCACTCGCTGGATGGAGCTTACGATGATGCGCTTTGCCTCTTTTGTGGCGGTGAGCTTAGCCTCCTCAATGGTCTCGTTGATATAAGAATCTGCCTCAGCCTTAGCCTCAGCCTTCATATTCTCAATCAAGATATTCTTCGCATCCTCTGCACTCATGCCAGAGATCTGCTCCAAACGCACATTTTGCTCCTTGATGATACCTGCAAGCTCCTCCTTTTTCTGATTGAGATTCTGCATCTGGCTATCCATCTGAGCCTTCTGACGATCATTCTCCTTGATCTTATTCTCCAGCTCACGCTGCTGATTCTGCAGGCTCGACTCCAAATGCTTGGCGCGCTGCTCAATCTGCGCAATCTCCTGATTACGCTTATTGACTGATCGATCATGCTCGCTCTTGAGCTGAATGAACTTCTCTTTGGCTTGAAGGATCTTCTCCTTCTTAATCATCTCTCCTTCTGCCTCAGCCTCTTTGAGTGCTGCGGCGCACTGCTTCTTTATTGTATTCTTGGTAACATAAGTTGCGTAGAGAATATACGCTCCTACACCAATCAAAAATGACAACAAGGCAGTTATAATTACTACTGTAATTGAAAACATAGTTATAAGTTGTTAATATTGTATGTAATGTAGTTTTCAACAAAAAACCGCATAGCGTTTCCTTTTCTTGTTTGACGAATCTGCCGATAAGTCAAGGTGTGGGGCTCCGGAGTTCGCAACCTTCCAACGGTGCGTACACACCCCCGAAGGGGTTAAGGCCTGATTTTGAGAAACCGAGAGTTTACCCAATATAATAAGTGTTCAGTTTCGCAAAGCTATAAGGAAATCTATGCGGGAAGATCTCTATGTAAAGAACCTATTTACTTGTTACTTGCAATTCGGACTCGGGCTTTTCCTCTCCTACGGGACATTATCACCTATTCTCGTATAACATAACGTCACTCGTGCCTTTACGCCCTTGCCTCTCTTGCGTCTTTTGCGTCATTCAACGACTCTAACGCGACATACGTTGTTTAACCCTTGCCCTTCTTGCCCCTCTTGCGTCTCTCACCTTTCTCACGCTCCTCTTTCGCCTACACCCTTCTTGCGCCCCTCTCACTTCTCTTGCATCCCGTCTATGCCCCTCTTGCCCTTCTTGGCTCTCTTATGGCACCTTTCTTATACATCGGCACCTCGGGGATGGAGGTCGTAAGGCGACTAACCTTTCTTAGAGGTTGAGAGTCGATTTAGATGCTTATCTAAACGCTGCGAGAGAGTATCGAGAGCCTTCAGATCCTCATCACTCATCTCGTTTTGTCGCGAAATCGCAATCGAGTTAATACCATAACGCAAAGCAGTAATTGCCAAGCAATCCTGCAGAGACATCTTGTCTCCGAAGTTACGCTGCACCTCGCCAACATTGGCGTTTACATCGCGCTCCGCCAAGCGATATACCTCTTCCTTATCGCTATCAATGGTCATCTGGTATGCCTTACCTGCAACCCTGAGGTTTATCTTTTGCTTTGCCATGGTTAACTTATCTCTTGCTCCTTAGTGAGCAATGCTATGCACTTATCAACCTCCCGCAATAATTGGTTGATACGCGCTCTTGATTTTGCCTTATCTGATCCTGCTCCGCCCAAACCTTCGGCAAGTCTCAGTCGCTTCACCTCATCCTTGAGCTGCTGAATCTGCTCCTGATGCTCGCGTAGCGAGAGCTTCAACGCATCACGCTCACGACACACCTCTTGGAAGTCTGCCTCCAATTTCTCATGCTGCGAGATTACTCTCTCGACCTGAGCTGTGATATGGTTTATAATACTTTTACAAGCCATCGTGGCGAATTAAATCAGATTTAACACTCAAAGATAGAAAAATTTTCTTATTTCCACAAAAAAACGGTCAAAAAACGCCCTAAGGTTATTTTTTACTCCAAGGTGCTACAACCTCGCCATAGAGATCATAATCCTCAGCACCCGTAATCTTCACCTCGTAGAAGCCGCCTTTGCGAAGCTGACGCAACTCCACAGGGATCAAAATCTCCTGATCTACCTCAGGTGAATCATACTCCGAGCGTGCCACATAGTAATCGCCCTGACGAGAATCAACGATAACTCGCATGGTACGTCCCACGCGCTGAAGATTATTCTCAAGCGAGATCTGCTCCTGAATCTGCATCACACGAGCCGCGCGAAGCTCCTTGACATCATCTGGCACATCATCCCGAAGCTCGCGTGCCGAATATGTACCCTCCTCCTCCGAATATGGGAATACGCCCAAACGATCGAAGCGCACCTCACGCACAAACTCCTCCAATTCAGCCTGATCCTGCTCCGTCTCACCTGGATAACCCACCAAAAGTGTAGTACGCAACGCAATGTCGGGAATCGCCTTGCGCAGACGCTTTATAAGCTCCAACGCCTCAGCCTTATCGTGACGGCGTTTCATTGCCGAGAGTATGTTGTCTGAGATGTGCTGGAACGGGATGTCAAGATATTTACAGATTTTAGGCTCACGCGCCATCACCTCAATCACATCCTCGGGGAATGCTGCAGGGTAGGCATAGTGCAGACGTATCCACTCGATGCCCTCCACACGGCACAACTCGCTGAGCAGATCTGCCAAACGGCGTTTGCCGTAGAGATCTATGCCGTAGTATGTGGTATCTTGAGCTATCACCATAAGCTCCTTCACACCCTTCGCCGCCAACAAGCGCGCCTCCTTCAACACATCCTCCATCGGCACAGAGACGTGCTTGCCTCTGATAAGCGGAATGGCACAATATCCGCACATCCAATTACAACCCTCCGAGATCTTCAGATAGGCATAGTGCTTGGGCGTAGATAACACTCGCTCGGTGGATAGCTCTTGGCTATACTCACCACCCAAAGCCTTCACTATATCTGCCCAATCCTTGACTCCGAAATACTCATCTACTTCGGGTATCTCTTCACGCAACTCATCGGCATAACGTTCACTCAGGCAACCTATTACAAACAATCGTTCAATCCTACCCTCCTGCTTTGCCGCCACTGCCGAGAGAATCATCTCGATACTCTCCTGCTTGGCATCGCCTATAAAACCGCAGGTATTGATTACCACCACATCGGCATCTGTACGCTCGCTATCGAACACCACCACATAGCCCGCTGCCGCCAGCTGCGCCATCAAATGCTCGCTATCAACCGTATTTTTGGAGCATCCGAGAGTTATGACATTGATTTTTTTCATCCTTCTATACCTACTTCTTGTAAAGTTTGTTTTATTTGCATAGCAATATGATACGCCAAATTCACAGGCACAGCATTGCCAATCATTTTGTAACCGTAGTTTACTTCATCATATATAAACCTAAAATCATCGGGGAAACCTTGTATTCGGGCAACCTCTCTGACTGTCATCCTACGATATAAATTCTCCTTACCCACAACAAAGCGTTGCTTATCCTTACCGATCTTTTCCATTTTAGGAGCCTGAGGATGTAATTGGCATTGTCTTCCGCTGGCCTGCACCGTAAAGGCTGGTTCATCCCATGCGCGAACTCTATTACGAGACATAAAGATAGGAGAAAAATCGCCCACAAAATACTCGTGATTGGCAACATGACATCTATCTCCATTACTTTTATTCTTAGGAAGTGCTGCTATTGCATTATCTTTTAAATCCCAAATACAATCCTTAAGAGTTGGCTTATTCGCAATAGGTTTGGGGAAATTAAAATTTGTTATTCCCAAATCTTTGCGAAATCCGACAAAGAAAACCCTATCTCTATCTTCTGCTACTTCATAATCATTAGCATTTAACATCTTAATGAATAGATTATAGCCTGCTTGACGGAATAATTCAATAAAATGATTTACAGCCTGCGAATGTCGCTGCGCCATCATTCCTGACACATTTTCTGCAACAAAGAACAAAGGTTGTTTATCCCTCAAGACGCGAATATACTCATAAAAAAGTTGTCCACGCTGGTCTTTAATCCCCTTCAAAGCTCCCGCCTCACTCCATGATTGACAAGGAGGTCCACCAATTATACCATCGGCATCGGGGAACTCTGAAGAAAACACGTTACGAATATCTCCCTCAATAAGCAACGCATTAGGGAAATTAGCTTTGTATGTCGGAGTAATTTTCTTATCGAATTCGTTAGCTGCAATAGTTGTAAAACCAGCTTTATGAAAACCTAAATCCAACCCTCCAGCACCGCAAAATAGGCTAATTAGCTTCATTGTAACGATATGTTATTAATTTTGCCGATTTTAATCGTGCAGGATTATTTGGATCTGGGATATCTATATCTTGAATCTCTAATCCAGCTACTTCTTCCGCAAGTTCGTACAATAAATGGTTATTATCAAAAGATTCAAACTTTTCATCATTGATAATTGCCATTAAAGAGAATCTATCTTTAGGATCTACTCTAAAATATGGGCTAAAAACTTTCAATGGGTGTTCTATATGCCACATACCTCTCACTCGCAGATATGTTACACCCAAAGGATCTACTCTGTTTACTCGCCCCAATTCATTTGTTTCGGCAAACTCCACCCCTGGGATATCTTCCACCCCTTTTTTTATTATATTTTTAATACGCTCATAGACCTCCTTGTCCGCACAATAATCACTACCATATACCAAGCACAAAGCGCGTAACTCCCTTTTTCGGTCATTTACAACGCCTATGGCATATATCATATCCTTCTCACTCCACTGCTCGCAATTTTTACACTCCGTAGTAATCATTTTATCATCAGAATAGAGCTTAGCTTTAGGATAACTGCTATTCAGAGGGATTCCTCCAGACATAGTTTCCACTTTCTTAACCTCTATCGCATCACTACCCCACAGCATTGCATCTGGTGGATTGTTTTGATTGGCGGTATATGAGAATGTTTGACTAATCTTACGCAATCGCACTTGGTGATTATCCTCACCAATAGCATCACAAAAAGCATCCTGCACGTACTCTTCAAGAGCTTCGCCCATTGCATTTGCACGGTTGTGCGCTTGATTACGAGTACGAATTGTGTAGTCAGGCGTACGAATTATAGTACAAATAGCATCTATGATATTTCTGCCCATATACTTCTCTTACTTCTTCTCTCCAAATAGAGCCTTGACAAAATCGTGGCGGTCGAACATACGAAGCTGGTCGATGCCCTCGCCAATACCGATATAACGCACAGGGATATGGAACTGATCGCTGATACCGATCACCACACCTCCCTTAGCCGTACCATCCAACTTAGTGATTGTGAGCGATGTTACCTGCGTAGCCTGAGTAAATTGGCGAGCCTGCTCAAAGGCATTCTGACCCGTAGAGCCATCCAACACCAGCATCACCTCGTGTGGCGCATCGGGGATAACCTTCGACATCACGTTACGGATCTTGGTAAGCTCGTTCATCAAACCGATTTTATTGTGCAAACGACCTGCCGTATCGATCAGCACCACATCGGCACCATTTGCCACCGCCGACTTTAGCGTATCATAAGCCACCGAAGCTGGATCCGAGCCCATCTCTTGACGGATCATGGTAGCTCCTGCGCGATCTGCCCACACCGCCAACTGATCAATAGCCGCTGCGCGGAATGTATCAGCAGCACCGATATAGACCTTGCGACCCAATTTGGTGAGTTGGGCAGCGAGTTTACCGATGGTAGTGGTCTTACCCGCGCCATTCACACCCACGACCATCATAACGTATGGCATACCGGGCTTTACCTCCAGCCCCATGTCGCGAGTCGAAGAGTGCGACTCCTCCATCAGCGATGCAATCTCATCGCGCAGAATAGAGTTCAGCTCCGAGGTATTCATATACTTATCGCGCGCAATACGCTCCTCGATTCGATTGATGATCTTCACGGTGGTCTCCACGCCCACGTCCGAGGTGATAAGCACCTCCTCCAGATCATCCAGCACATCGGCATCAACTGTTGAACGACCAGCTATAGCACGCGCCAACTTAGAGAAGAAACCGCTCTTGGTCTTCTCCAGACTAGCCGAGAGTTCTTCGCTCCTCAGCTGTTCCTCAGCCGCCGTCTGCTCCTCGGCATGCTGTGGCTGCTCTGTCGTCTGAGCCTCTTGTTGAGCCTGATTGCCTAACGAAGCATCCTGTTCTAAAGTCTTATCTTCCGACTGCAAGGGCTGAGACGTAGGCTCCGCATTATCTTTCTTTTTCTTAAAAAGGTCAAAAAATCCCATATTCTATCTTTAATTTTATGCCCACGCGGGGCTGTTATCTTGACAAAAGTACACTTTTTTGACCATAATACCAAAATATCGCCCTTCATAGAAGGGCATTCGAAAGATTTTAGCTACATTTGCTAATAATTAACCATAAAACTACACTCAGAATTATGAATTTTATCCATAAGATCTCGTTACTGTTTTCGCTGGCGATAGCACTCTGTTCATGCTCACAAGCCGAGATGGAAAAGAACTTCCAAGACCCTTCATCGGAGGTCAAGACCGCTGTATATTGGTATTGGATTTCGGGCAACATTTCTAAAGAGGGAGTCATCGAAGATCTCAAAGCGATGAAGCGTGCTGGCATCAACCGTGCATTCATTGGCGACATCGGTCAAGATGGGCTCTACACCGAGCGCAACGTCAAGATTTTCTCCGATGAGTGGTGGGAGATTCTCCACACGGCACTCAAAACCGCATCGGAACTCGATATCGAGATCGGCATCTTCAACTCCCCAGGCTGGAGTCAGTCGGGAGGTCCTTGGGTAAAGCCCAACGAAGCGATGCGATATTTAAGTTCGGCTCAGATTGCAGTCCACGGACCTCAGAAACTCTCTACCCAGATCCCTAATCCTACGAAGGATTTTCAGGCGGTACGCACCATCGCCTACCCTGCACCCGAAGGATATCATTCGCCTAAAGTGGCGATCAATTACACCTCACGCCACACCACACCCATTGACCTTATGGCTCTGCCTCAGGGAGTGGAGAATCAGTTAGAGCTGACACTCGAAGAGGAACTTGACGTACGTTCACTTACAATACATATGAGCCAACGCCCGATGAATGTAACAGCTCATTTAGACGCCTACATAGCAGGCAAGTGGCAGAGAATATCAGACTTTAAGATAGACCGTTCGAACGCAGCACTTAACGTAGGATTTATCCCCTATGCCCCTGCTACAATAACATTTAGCAAGACTACTGCTTCAAAATTCCGTCTTACATTAGACCCTTCATCTCAGGCAGGAGGTATCCAGAGCGTGGAGCTCTCGGCAATGCCTCGCATATCGTCATACGCCGAAAAGACACTCACAAAGATGTGCCAGACACCTCTGCCTTACTGGGATCACTATATGTGGGCTGATGAGCCTAAGCTCGACAGCAAGTCCCACGCCATTGACCCTGAGAGGGTTATCGACCTGAGCGATAAGATCTCATCTGACGGCACTATTGCTTGGGATGTACCCGAGGGCGAGTGGGTAATCCTGCGTACAGGCATGACACCTACGGGCGTCACCAATTCACCAGCCACACCCGAAGCCACAGGTCTTGAGATCGACAAGATGAGCCGCAAGCATGTCAAGACTCACTTCAATGCCTTCATCGGTCAGATCCTAAAGCGTATCCCCGAAAAGGATCGCACCACATTCAGAGTAGTGGTACAGGATAGCTACGAAACTGGTGGACAGAACTTTACCGATGAGATGATCGACCAATTTGAGCAGGAATACGGCTACTCGATGATCCCATTTCTGCCCACATATTACGGCTACGTTGTGGGCGATACCGACCAAAGCAACCGTTTCCTTTGGGATGTAAGACGTTTCATTGCCGACCGCGTAGCTTATGAATATGTCGGAGGTTTGAAAGAGATAAGCAACGCTCATAGACTCACCACATGGCTTGAGTGTTACGGTCATTGGGGTTTCCCTGGCGAGTTCTTGCAATACGGCGGTCAATCGGACGAGATTGGCGGCGAGTTCTGGAGCGTAGGAGAATTGGGTGACATAGAGAATCGCGCTGCATCATCGTGCGGTCACATCTATGGCAAGCCTGTGATTTGGGCTGAGTCCAACACCTCGGGCGGTCCAGCCTATTCGCGCACGCCTGTTGATATGAAACAACGTACCGACCGCTTCTTTACGGAGGGTATCAACGCCACACTTCTACACCTCTACATCGAGCAGGCAGACACAGCACGTTACCCCGGTATCAACGCATGGTTTGGTAACGAGTTTGACGCCCACAACACATGGTATAGCCATCTGGATCTCTTTACGACCTACACCAAACGTTGCAACTACATGTTGCAGCAGGGATTGAATATGGCAGACGTGGCATATCTCATAGGCGAGGATGCACCCAAGATGACGGGTCTGCAAAGTCCTGCGTTGCCTAAGGGTTATCAGTTCGATTATATCAACGCCGAGGTGCTTCTGCTCAATGCAAATGTCGCTCAAGGCAACATAATTCTGCCTCACGGCACATCCTACAAGGTATTGGTACTGCCTCCGGTAAAGAGCATGCGCCCCGAATTGTTGGAGAAGATTCAGCGATTGGTCAAGGATGGAGCTATAGTTTTGGGAGAGGCTCCCACTCACTCCCCAAGTCTCAAGGACTACCCTGCATCCGATGCAAAGATCGAGAAGATGGCACGCGAACTTTGGGGTGAAGCCTTCGACAAACGCGGCTCAAACAAATATGGCAAGGGATGCATCTATAATGGATACTCTTTGGAGGAGGTCTTTGCCCAGATGGGGCTGACTCCCGATTGTGCCACACGACAGAGCGATCCCGTGCTTTTCAACCACCGTTCTACGATGGGTGCCGAGATATACTTCATCTCCAACCAGAGCAATCGCAGAATCTCTATCAATCCAACATTCCGTGTTGACAGGACTCTGCGCCCTGAGTTTTGGGATGCTGTGGATGGATCGATTCGCGCCCTGCCAGAATTTGAGGTTGTCGATGGTGGTATCACGCTTCCGATTTCGCTCGAGGCATTGGGTAGCGGATTTATCGTATTCCGTAGCGCTGCTAAAGTTCCTACCACCGAGCAGAACTTCCCTGCTGCCACCCAAAGTGTAGAGCTTACAGCTCCATGGCGCGTGGAGTTCGAGGGAAAGTTATCTTCTCACGAGCCTATCACATTGCAACGTCTGAAGGATTTCTCGCTCAGCGAAGATAAGGATCTAAAATATTTTTCAGGCACGATGAACTACACCACAGAGTTCTCTTGCGAAGATACCTCTGGGCAGATTCGCCTAAATCTGGGACGTGTGGAGTCTATGGCTAAGGTCTATGTGAACGATCAATTAGCAGGAGGTGCTTGGTGCGCTCCATACTCGGTCAACATCTCACAATATGTGCAGCAAGGTAAGAACACGTTACGCGTAGAGGTTGTCAACAAATGGGTTAACCGCATAGTGGGAGATTTGCAGCTTCCAGCCGAGGAGCGCAAAATATCGCTCACCGCCAACCCATACAACGCCTCAAGCGCGATTCCAGCCTCGGGACTTATCGGACCTGTTATGCTGGAGCAGACGAAGTAGTGTCTTTACAGAATAAAACATAAGGTTGATATAATTTATAAGTCGTAAGAATGAAGAAGATTTTTCTTTTGTTTGCCATATTTGTAATGGCAACAATGCCTATCGAGGCAAAAAAAGATAAGATTACACCCGAGCAGAAAGGATTGCAAGCCATTAACCTCGCCACAGCAAAGGCGCATGTTGGTTTCCTTGCATCTGATGCGTTGAAGGGTCGTGAAGCGGGCAGCGAGTGGGGACGCATCGCTGGAGAATATCTCGTCTCTACCCTCACGCAGATGGGAGCAACTCCTTTATTTAGCGATAGTTTTGTGCAACCATTCGAGGGATATGCTCTATATTACAGCAAAGCGTCGGGCTTCACCGTTGTCCCAGAAGGAATAGAGCAGATAAAGCAGGGTCCCCATCGTGTAGCCCACATGCGCAATATCCTTGTCAAAATAGAAGGAAAGAATCCCAATGAAATCGTTGTCGTTGGTGCTCACTACGACCATCTGGGATATGACCCCATGCTTGAGGGCGATAAAATTTACAATGGAGCAGATGACAATGCATCAGGCGTACAGGCTGTGCTTCAGATTTTACAAGCATTCCTTGCCACTGGTCAGCAGCCCGAAAGGACGGTGATCTTTGCCTTGTGGGATGGCGAGGAGAAAGGACTATGTGGCTCACAGTATTTTGCCAATAATTTTACAGACATTAAGAAAGTTAAGGGTTATATGAACTTCGACATGATAGGTCGCGATTGCATTGAAGGTCGCTCGAACCACTTTAACTATATGTACACAACAAAGAATCCAAACTATGCCGAGTGGTTAAAAAGCGACATTGAGCAATATTCGTTAGCACTCGATCCAGACTTTAGCCCTGCGGATGACTTCAGCAATGGTAGCGACCAAGTACCATTCTTTAATGCGGGTGCTTCAATCGTATGGTATCAGACAGGAGGGCATGTTGACTATCATAAACCCTCGGATGAGAGTCCTCGTATAAATTGGGATAAGATGGTCGAGATTACAAAGGCTGCATTCCTCTGCTTCTGGAAAATGGCAAATAACCCTCTATAATAATTGACAAAAGCGATAAAACTCTGCTCGGCAGTGTTTTATCGTTTAGTATAGGCTATCATCCAATCTCATCCTTTTACGGTACTGGATCATACCCACTTCCGCCCCACGGATGGCATCTTGAGAGTCGCTTCAGCGTAAGCCAACCTCCCTTGATGGGACCATATTTTTTGAGTGCCTCTATAGCATATTGCGAGCAAGTGGGCACAAAGCGACACGAAGCGGGGGTATAGGGCGATATGCAGTATTGATAGAACTTGACCAGCAATATAAGCGGCAAAGCCATCACCCTCTTACAACTGCGCTGAAACTTGCTCCAGAATTTTTCGGATGGCATTTTCTATCGTTTTATAATCATGTAACTCCTTGGTCGAGTAGATCAGAGCCAGATCCAACTCCTGAGAAGCCGCACACAACTTCTCGACCACGCCCTTACGCGAGAGTCTGTATGCTTCGCGCATTCTGCGTTTCAAGAGATTTCGTTTATTGGCTCTCTTATGAAACTTCTTAGGCACCGAGAACAAAACCTCCACGCCTCTGCACTTGGACTGCACATTAGGCTCCTGCTCCGAAACCTTGGAGCAGAGTGCCATATAACGAATAGGATATACGAAGCCTCCCCGCCCCTCCGCAAATAGTCTGCGAATAGCTTTCAATGAGCGAATACGCTCCGCGCGGGGAAGACAATTTGATTGCATATCAACTCTTTATCTCTTCTCGGCAGATGTGGCGCGAGAACGACTCTTCTTCATGAGCTTCGACTGCTGAGCACGGATAAACTCCTCCTTCTGCTCATCAACCTTAACCTCAACCTCGGCAACATCCTCACCTCGCTTAACCTTCGAGATGTAGATATCGAGAGCCTTTGCCATAGATGGTGCCTCGGGCGAAGGAGCTGAAGCCTTAACCTTGAGTCCCGACTCCAGAGCAGCACGCAACGTAGCCTCACCGAAGGTAGAGATTACAGGCAACTTCTCAATATCGAAATTCTCCACCACGCTCTTGATATCAGAGGGCGAGTAGAGAGCCATCACATCGTATGCCGAAGGATCGACACCCTCCATATCTGCCGCAATGGTCTTGGCAAGGATTACAGGCGAGAAGTTCATCTTCAACTTCTCCAAAGCATCGGGCAACTCAGGCTTGTGAGGCTCGCTCAGTGCCAAGAGGAAATGCTCGCTCTTATGCTTGATGATAAGCTCCATAAGCGATGTGAAGCTACCATCGGCAAACGAGATCTTACGCTTGCGATAGACGATATACTTCTGCAAATAGAGCGCAACAGCCTCAGTATTACAGATATACTTCATACTCTCAGGTACTGTGATACGCGCCTCCTCACATATCTTGAAAAAGCTATCAACAGTATTGCGAGATGTAAAAATTACAGCTGTATGATCAAGTATCTCTATTCTCTGAGCGCGGAACTCCTTCAACGAGACTCCGACAACTTTGATAAGCGGTTTATAATCGACCTCAACGTTATGTTTGGTTGACAATTCAAAAAAAGGTGACTTCTCTATCACCGCTGGACGCGGCTGGGATATCAATACTCTCTTTACCATTACTCTTTTAAAAATTAACTCAAACGAACCACCGCCTGCCACAAAAGTGTTACTGGCATGATTTCGACCGCGCAAAGGTACAAAATCCAATGTAAAATTGAAACTTTTTTAGAAATAAAGAGTTTAATACTTTCTCTAAAAAATAATCCAAGTGCCACAACAGCAGCAACAAAACCCACATTTTGCCACACCTCATAGCTATGACTTGTGCCCATTTGCGATATAAGTAGGATCGGTGAGACCATCACCGATGCAAGCACAAAATATATCAGTCTGATTCGCATCAACTGCCCCACTTCCCTTATCGATTGCGTCACAAAGCCCACAACCATCAAAATAAGGTATTGCACCACAACCACCACAATAAATGCCCCGATCACAGCCAAAGGCATATAGAGCACCACCTGCGAAGGCAACTCCAACTCGGCATTACGGCACCACATGCCACTCAACAACCCCACAAAGCAGACTCCCAACAAGAAGAGTTTACCCAATGAGCCATAGAAGATATCACTTCGTCTTCTTTCGGAATTACGCTCCGAGGAGACCATACTACGATTGAAGACCGAAGAGAAAAGCACCATGATATCGTCAAAATAACGATAGATGCAGAACATATAATATATGGTAATAAGTGCTATCAAGACATTATACACAGGCGTAAGCAAATCGCCCACCGAAGAGATGCTCTCCGCCGCCGAGCCTACCGACATAGGTACAAAATCGTGAGCCAAACTATCCACGCCTTGCACGCTAACGCCATCGCCGAGCACAGACTCCGAGCCAAAGACATCATCTATCGCAGAAGAGTGATAACGCTCACGAGCCTTGCGCCACTCGCCAATCATCGTGGTGAAGGTCTGCTCCGAAGCCACATTGTCCGAGCTATACTCCAACGTATCGACAGAGTGCAATCTACCCGTCCAGCCATCCGTCAGACGGCGCAACGCCCTCTCCGAGAGAGTATCCAACCCATCGGGTTTTACTATGTCGACTACCTCTTCTGTCATTACTCAAAGACTCGTTTAAGCATTATGCGGAAAGTGGTTCCATGACCAACCTCCGACTTGGCAACAAAAATTTTACCGTGGTGATAATCCTCCACAATACGGCGCGAGAGCGACAAGCCCAAGCCCCAACCGCGGGTTTTGGTGGTAAAGCCAGGCTCGAAGATGCGCTTCCAATTACCTTTGGCAATACCCTTACCCGTATCGCTCACATCTATATATACGTGGTCTTTATCCGACCATACTCTAAGATCCAACTCACCCTGTCCCTGCATGGCATCCAACGCATTCTTCATCAGATTCTCGATCACCCACTCAAACAGCGCAACATTCAAGCTCGCCTTGATGGGAGCCATCGCCAGACCATTATACGAGAGTGAGACATTGCGTGGTACTCGTTTACGGAAATACAGCACCGTCTCGCCCACAACCTCATTGACATTATTTGCCGACAAGACCGTCTCGGAACCGATCTTCGAGAAGCGATCCACGATCTTCATCAGGTGTTGCAGATCCTTATTCATCTCATCCACCGCTGTGGAATCCACCTCCATCGAACGAAGATACTCCACCCAACCGAGCAACGAAGAGATAGGAGTTCCCAGCTGATGGGCAGTCTCCTTGGCAAGTCCAATCCAGACTCTATTCTGCTCATCTTGCTTGGTCGATTGCAGAGCGATATAGGTAAAAAGCAGGAATATGGCAATGATAAGCCACTGCACATAAGGGAAATAGTAGAGTGCTGTCAAAAGTTGCGAACGACCATAGAAGATTATATGGCTATGCCCTGTGGTCCATCTGATACGCACCGTGCGGGGAGTATTCTCCTCGGTGAGTTCATCCAACTTTTGACGGAAGCGCAGAGGATCCTTCAAAACATCCTCTTCTATACGGTTACTCATCACCAGATTCAGGTTCTCATCGGTAATGATAAATGGGATATTATTCTGCGTACTTACGATATGCGAGATAAGCGGATCGACAAGATAATTTCCGAAGGCTTCGCGGCTGACTCTCTCCATCGCTGCCACCCACAACTCCACATCGTGCTGCTCCTTCTGGCGCAACACCTCGGCAAGTTTGTTGGTATAGAGCAACGACACCACAGCCAATATCAATCCCACCGAAAGGATTGATATACGACTTCGAAATGATATCTTAAAACCCTTGAACTTCATCTGCTCTTATATCTCGTCTTTCCTACGATTAGTTGCGCGATGTATCTTGCTCGCTGAGGATCTTTTTGTAACGCTCCTGATCCTTCAACAGCTCCACAGCCTTAATTATCGTACTGTCGCCCACGATCTGATGCTCGATAACACCCGCCTGATAGTGGTGGCGCAACACGATGTCACTATTGAGCAGGTCCTCAATCTCGGCACGATATGTCCTCAGGTTATCCATATTCTGATCCTTGAGTTTAGACTCAATCTGCTTCAGATCTTCGGCAAAGTCAGCATCGTAACGCTCCTGCTTCGAGGTCTTCTTCAACATATCCAACGCCAGACGTGTCTGCGACTCATAAGGCACCTCTTTATCTGTCATGAACTTCACAAAATCCTCATAATCCCTATCCGAGATTGAGAAACTCTTTGGATCGACATTCTGATCGCCATAACGGCGCATATAGCCATCCAAAAACTCCTCGATATAACCCAGATTATAGAGAATCACGGCAAACGAGCTGATATAATCGGCATCGACCTTCACATCGGGCATAAGACCCTTGCCATCATAGACCTTGCGACCATTACGGGTCTTAAACTCGGTGATCAGCGAATCGGGTATATTTTCGCTCTTCGAATTGCTCTCGTGCTTGTAGCTGATACGCTGCACACATCTTCCCGAAGGGATATAATATTTGGCTGTGGTGAGCTTCACATAGGCGTTATAGCCCAGCGGCACGATAGATTGCACCAAGCCCTTACCAAATGAACGCTGCCCCATCAGGACTGCGCGATCCATATCCTGCAACGCTCCACACACAATCTCCGATGCCGAAGCCGAAGCCTCGTCAATCAAAGCCACCATAGGCACATCACCCAAAACAGGCTGAAGTTCCGTAGTAAAGCTCTTCTTCGACTGCTCGGTACGTCCTTTCATTGTCAGCACCTCGGTGCCTTTGGGCAAAAACATCGAGAGGATCTTCACCGCCTCAGGAACACTTCCGCCACCATTATCACGATAATCCAAAATCAGACCCTTGATCTGCCCCTCCGAGCGCAGACGCTCCACAGCGGCACGCATATCATCGTAGCATCCGTCCGAAAAATCAATGTGGCGTATATAGACTATGCCATCCTCCAAAAACTCGGCATAAGGAACTCCTGGGACAGCGATACGCGCACGCGTAATCTCCATCTGCTCCGCCTTGCCTGTCATCAGACGCTCGACCTCCAACTTAACAACCGTACCGGGTGTACCCTTAAGCTTGGAAGAGATCTCGGCTGAGGTGCATTTGGTCACATCCTCTCCGTCAATTTTAAGGAATCTATCTCCAATCTTCAACCCCGCCTTATCCGAAGGTGAGCCTTTATATGGCTGGGCGATAACCACACCACTACTATCTCGGCGCATACGGATGGTAGCTCCGATACCGCCATATTTTCCTGTAGCCTTAAACTCAAAATCGCTCATCTCCTCTTCCGAGAGGTAGCTCGTATAGGGATCCAGATTACGCACCATGCCCTGCGCACCATCACTCATCAACTGATCGGGCTTCACCTCATCGACATACTGCAACGAGATCTCGCGCATCATGTTGACCATAATCTCCATGTTGCGACCCAACCCGAAATCATCCTTTACTGCCCAAACGCCACACGCCACCACCGCGGCAAGCAATAGCGTAAGCCCGATTTTGTATAGTTTCATTCTACTTATTTTGCATTAACATATCCAGACGATAAGCCGCCTTGGCAACACCACGGCGATTACCCGTCAAAACTATCCACTGACCATATTGGCTTACCACGATCTCATCCTCAAAGAGCATGAACGCTCGCTTAAGCATATTATCACCACGGAATATCAACCCTTCCTCCGACTCCTGCTCCAACGCAAAGCCCGAGAGTTCAAATGCCTTGACGATAAGCTCCTTGTCCTCCACAACATCGCCCTCGACCTTACGCGTCATAAAGCCAAAACGAGGATACAGAGCCGACAACACTACTACGGCTGCCATCAACATCCAGCCACGCTCGCTCTGCAACGTAAGCCAGATACTATCCCACACATTGACATCCATGCCCGCATGAGAGGTCTTGGTTGCCAACCATACCAACGCCACATATAAAACGCAGAAGGCAACAAAATATTTTACGCACTTGATAATATATCTCATATTCTCCGATTTTTAAACTTAAACAAACCTTTGACGTATGGCATCTGCCACTCTGTTCATCAGCCACGCAGGAGTAGAAGTTGCTCCGCAGATACCCACACTTCGACACTCCTCAAACCACTGACTCTGCAACTCATCTTCCTCTTCGATATTGTAGCTACGCGGATTGGCTCCTCGGCACACATCAAAAAGCACCTTGCCGTTGCTTGACTTCTTACCACACACGAAGATCACCACATCGAATCGCTCGGCAAACTCTCTCAAGCCCTTCTCTCGATTGGATACTCTTCGACAGATGGTATCATCCACCGTCAGCATCGACTCCTGCTTAATCAACTGCTTCATACGCTCCGCCAAATGCCAGAACAGACCGATACTCTGAGTGGTCTGCGAAAGGAAAAAGACGGGTGACGAGAAATCTATCAACTTCAAATCCTCCTCGCTCTCGATAACAATCACCTGATCGTTCACCTGACCCGTAAGACCGACAACCTCGGCATGACCTCGCTTACCCAAGATCACGACCTGACCGCCCACGCCCTTCATCTTTTCATACGCAGCTACCACCTTACGCTGAAGCTGCGCCACCACGGGGCAAGTGGCATCAATTACCCTGATACCCAACTCCTCGGCACGGCGAAATGTGGTGGGGGGCTCACCATGCGCCCTGACAAAGAGGTCGCGCCCCGAAAGGCTCTCCATATCCTCATGGGTTACAGTCCTAAGTCCCAAAGACTCCAGACGCTGCACCTCCATACGGTTATGCACGATATCGCCCAACGAATATACCTCGCCACCCAACGCCTCCAAAGCACTCTCGGCACGAGAGATGGCACGCACCACTCCGAAGCAGAATCCCGAATTTTGATCTATCTCTACGTACATCGCTTTAACATGAAATTATCGCTTCATAACGCTCCATAAACCACGCCATCTGCTCCTCGACACTCATGTGCGAATTATCCAGCACGATAGCATCATCCGCCTGACGCAAAGGCGAGATCTCACGATTCATGTCGGCATGATCGCGCGAAAGGACATTCTCCAGAATCTCCTCCATAGTAACATTATCGCCCTTAGCTGTAAGTTCATCATAGCGGCGCTGGGCACGCACCTTAGGATCTGCCGTCATGAAGATCTTAAGTTCGGCATCGGGAAATACCACTGTACCGATATCTCGACCATCCATCACCACGCCTCGCTGCTGTCCCATGCCTTGCTGCATAGCCACGAGTTTCTCTCTGACCTGAGCTATCGAGCTGATCTTCGACACCAGATTGCTCACCTCGATAGAACGGATCTTCTGCTCCACCTGCTCGCCATTGATATAGATATCGCTGGCTCCGCGCTCCGAATTGAAGCTAAACGAGATCTCGATCTGTGGCAACAATTCCACAACCTTATCACTCAGCACCTCGCCATCCACCACTGCACCATGCTCCAAGGCATAGAGTGTAACGGCACGATACATAGCTCCCGTGTCTATAAAAATATAGCCCAAGCGGGCTGCTATGGCTTTAGCGAAAGTGCTCTTGCCACACGAAGAGAAACCATCGATGGCGATAACTATTTTGCGACTGTTTTGACTCATTATTTTGGTAAGATATTAATAAATGTCGATAAAATCGTATAGATACCCAACACACCGATAATCACGCCGGCAACATGATTAATCGTAAGCATATGACGTGGGCGGAAACCTTTGCGGAAATAGTCGATGGTAAGTGTCAGCATAATCCACCACAACAAAGCTCCAGCGAAGAATCCCAAGATGGTCATACCGCTACGCACCAGCGAAGCTACATCGTCATGCGCCTGCAAACCCACATTGAACATTGCAAAAAATGCTAAAATATATGGAATCACCACCACGAAATTGGCGAGCGTAAAGACAAACATCGAAGAGAAATCCTGCCAGATATTGGTCTTGCCTGCGCGATTCTTACGAATCTGCGGAACGGGATTCTGGAAGAAGATGCAGACACCAACTATCACAACGAAGATTCCTCCCGTAACCTGAAGTATGGAGCTATACTCCTCGATGCGAGATTGCAACATAGCGTAAAAGAAGTAGGCGATGATTGCCATCAGCATATCGGCACTGGCAACACCCACTCCCGAAGCCAATCCCGAACGGCGATTCTTACTCAACGTACGCTGGATACAAAGCACCGCGACAGGTCCTACGGTCACCGATGATGCCAACCCTACACACAATCCTCTGAGGAATATATCAATGATATCTACGATCATTCTGCGGACTAATTATTTTGATGCTGCAAAGTTAGGAATTTAATATGAAATATTAAAGCCATTCTCGGACAATGGTGCAATAATTGCATAAAGTTAACACTCTAGAGTCAAAATGTAGCTTATTTCGGACAAAAAGCGTTTTAGGCGTAAAACAACGCTCAAAATTGTTAACAATTTTACGAAAACTTTGCGCCTACATTCTCAAAACCAACACATAAGATTACTATTTTTGTAACATCGAAAAATGTAAAAACCGATCTGTTATGGCAGAATTTCAGAAACAAGGCATCGATATAGACCTAAGAGAAGATATCGCCGAGGGTAACTACTCCAATCTGGCGATCATCTCACACTCTACTTCGGAGTTTATCATAGACTTTGCAACCATTCTTCCTGGGGTAAACAAAGCCAAGGTCAAGAGTCGCATAATCCTTACTCCAGAACACGCCAAACGATTACTTTATTCCCTGCAGGAGAACATCACTCGTTACGAAAGCGACATCGCCAAGATCGAGATCCCTCAGCCACAACGTGCCGAGGATGCCATCCTCAAGATGGGACCTATGGGTAAGGCATAAACCCTATTCTATCGAGCGGCTTAAACGCTACCAAGAAGAACGAGAAGAAAAAGCAGGCTACTGTTAGTTTATTATAAAATTGTGCTGTAAAGCAAGCGAAAGAGGGTGCCACACGCAAGTGTTGACACCCTCTGTTTTACAAGGAGTTAAACAGCAAAATTCAGCTATTTATACCAAAGACTGATTATAATATCTCGGCAACGACAAAATTACTTCCGCCCACAAATATCATATCCTCACTCTGCGCCATCTGCTTAGCCCTCTGCAATGCTTCAGCAACTCCCACTACGACTTCGCCCGACAAGCCCTCCTTACCTGCTGCCTGCGCCAACTCCTCCGCGGGCAATGCTCTCGAGACGGCAGCCTGAGTAAAGATGTAATATGCACGCTTGGGCAACAACGGCAAGACTTTCGACAGATCCTTCTCCTTGGCAAAACCAATGACGCAAATCACCCTATCATACTGCTCAAGGCATCGCTCCAACTCAGCTGCTACATATCGCAAGCCGTGAGCATTATGCCCCGTATCGCAAACCACCAATGGCTCGCGCGAGATTGTTTGCCAACGCCCTTGCAGATGAGTCTGCTCACCCACCGATGACAAACCCTCCAGATATGCTTTGCTCGGGATGGTCAGAGCTGTATGCTGATGCAGATAATCCAACGCCGCCGAAGCAGTCACCACATTGCGAGACTGCCACTCGCCCATAAGATCCAACCTCACGCGATACTCTCTGCCATCTCTTCGGCGACTCAGCAACATTTCTTGCATTTTTTGCTCTCCAGAGTTCGCCATAACCGACTCGCCAATAGTCTCACACGAGAACTCTCGTTGAGCATAAATCAACTTTGAACCACACTCCGCAGCTCGACCCTCAAAGACATGATTATACTCCTCAGAGCCCTCTCCAAGCACTATAGCGACATCTTTTTTGATAATTCCTGCCTTTTCCGAAGCTATCTCAGGTAAGGTTGTACCCAAAAATTCGGTATGATCCAGACCGATATTTGTCACCACGCTCAAGAGAGGTAATATAACATTTGTTGCATCCAGCCTTCCGCCCAAACCTGTCTCGATAACAGCTACCTCGACACCCGATTTAGAGAAAAAATCGAATGCCATAACTGTCGTAATCTCAAAAAACGATAGTCCCAACTCCTCGATTTTAGGTCTGTGCAGATTGACAAACTCCACGACTTCTCGCTCCGAGATCATCCCGCCATCGACTCTCATTCGCTCTCTGAAATCACGCAAATGAGGCGAGGTATAGAGTCCCACACAATAACCCGCACTCTGCAACACCGAAGCTATCATATGCGAAGTGGAGCCTTTGCCGTTGGTGCCTGCGATGTGAATGGAGAGAAAATCGCGCTCGGGGTTACCCATATAACTACAAAACGCCTCCACACGCTCCAACCCTGGCTTATACGCCGAAGCTCCCACCTGCTGAAACGAAGTGACAGAGTTGAAAAGATAGTCTAAAGTCTGAGAATAATTCATTGCATAAGAAGTATAATTAATCCACCAAATGGTTTTTACGTCTTACGCGGTAAGCCGAGTAATACATCAGCGTAAGGAAGCTGACGAGCAACGACATACGTCCTACCCAATCGCCATAGGTAGCGTATATTGTCTTGTCGTGACGCACCTCGACATTTTGTTGCAACAGCCCATGCTTATCCCAACCGAGTCGCTGCTCGACATCACCTCGCGAAGATATAAAGCCCGAAACGCCCGTATTGGCACTTCGCGCCACCGCACGGCGAGTCTCGATAGCTCTCAGACGACAAAAATCGAACAGTCGCTTATGACCGGGCGTGTTACCCCACCAACCATCGTTCGACATCACAAGCATGACGTTTGCCCCCTGCTCCACAAAACGAGCAAAACACTCGCCATACAGACCTTCATAGCAGATTGCAGGACCAAATTTTACGCCTTGCTTTACAAATACAGTAGCCTGATCGTTACGACCTAACTGACCTGTAATACCGCCCAGATCGACAAATTTATTCAAAACTCCCGTAAACGGCATCGCCTCCACGCCGATAACCAAGCGCATCTTATGGTGCAGATTCTTCGTTCCATCCTGACCTATTGCGAGTGCCGAATTATAGTAGTCGTAATATCCGCTAACACTCTGACGTGCTGTCTGAGTAGGAGGTGTATCGCCATCATAAAACCTGACACTTGTCACACCCGTAACAGCCATACCATCTTTTGGCAAAGCACGCTTTAGAGCCAAGACCGAGGCTGCGCCATCTATCATATCCTCATCCAGCTGAGCAGGCAGAGCAGTCTCAGGGAATAACACCACACAACTCTCTGGCGAGGCTTGATTCATCAACCCCAACATATTATTCAGCTGCGAGCGCGCACTATTATTGAACTTCTCGGCATAACAATCCACATTTGGTTGCGCCACAGCCACATGCACCTTCTGCTCCTCGACATCATGACCCCAATAGAGAGCCAACGAGAGGATAATAGGCGCAACGACCACCAACGCAGCCCTCACCACAGACCAGCCATAGCGATTTTGCCACGCCTCATATATGGCTATATTTGCCATCATGACCCACATCGAGCCACCCATGACACCCGTAAACTCATACCACTGCACAGCCCACACATCACCCGAGAAGCCATTACCCAGCACCAGCCATGGGAACGACAACACCTCGGCATGGGTATATAGGTACTCTGTAGCCACCCATGCCACAACGAGCAAGGTATAAGCCACCGACTTATGCGCACGCTTCGAAACATAGTGATAGCTCATGAATGCTACCATATTCCAAAACGTAGAGAACGCCGTAGCAGCAATAGGACCGATCGGCGTAGCATTCCACACCCACCAGACGGTCAAAGCATTCCACAACACAAAGGTAAGCGATGCCCATCCCGCCATGCGCCACCAATCACGCTTGGAGTCGGAATATGATGCACTAATGTGCAACAACGGAATCAATGCCACCAACAGCGGCAATCCACTCACGCCCCACCATCCCATCGACAGAAGCAGGACCGAGAGCATGATATATAATATTTTTTGTTTCATCATCCTTATATTTTCACACCTTGCTTAGAAATTGATTGCACTATCGCGCACAACCTGTTCTGCACTCCAAATCTTCTGAGAACTCCACTTCTCGCTCTTGCCTGTCCAAAACTCATTATCCGCAGGCAAACCCAATGGCAGAAATACAAATGCGCACAAATATGCACTTCCCGTAGAGACATAAGACTCAGCAACCTTGGGCTGATGTCCGTAGAAGCCCAAAGTAAGCCAGCCTTCAGAATCGAACATCTGCTTTACTGTCTGACGTTTGATGACTGCTGTCAACGCTGAACGCACACCTGCGGGCGACAATTTATCACTCAGACTTTCGAGCAATGCCGTATGAGCCAAAGCGTGGAACGCACCGTAACGATATCCGCACGAGCGACCTAACATCGGGTATGTCGCTTCGGGAGAGATAAGCATCTCCTGCTGATGGGCAAAACGCGACATGCGGCGAAGGAATGTTTCATACATCGAGCCATATTTTGCATACAACTCATCCTTGTGAGAATTTGCCTTCAGCACAGCGGTGACATCCACCAACATAGGCTGAATCACGTAACTATTGTAATAGTCCAGATGGAATTGTGGTCCATCGCCGTACCAGCCATCACCCTTATACCATGAGATATGACGATCCAAGGCATACTTCACGGCATCAAACTTACACTCACCCGTAAATTCCAACAACGCGGCCTCGATCATCGCCGAAAAGAGCAACCAGTTAGACTCCCCCGGGCGGATTTTGCGAGATCGCTTAAACTCCTCCACAATACGCGATTTGGTCTTTTCGTCCAATCGTTTCCAGATCACATCCTTCGAGCGCAACAATCCCTGAGCAAGAAATGCCGCATCGACCAAAGGTTGTCCCCCAGGACCATCAAAAGGCATATAATCGGGACTTGCGGGGTTTACGGCGTTAGCTATCGAGCGCACCACCAAATCTATCATTTCGGCACGCTGCTTGCCCTCCCATGAATCATCTTCGCCCAGATTCAACCATGGAGCTATTCCATCCAACGAACGCCCTAAAGCCTCGAGATGGCTCACATCGGCACGTTTTCCTTCGTTCGTTCCGTCAAAGACCTCGACAGGCATCTTGGCTCGCAACTCTTCCGCGGCAAGAGCCTCATATACGGGTCGAACGATCTTCAGCATGGTTTTCACCCAATACTTTCTATCCGCCTGAGGATTGTGCGCCCCGACATTTGCCGCCGACCCAAAAACAAAGACCAAACTTAGCAAAGAAACAATTACTCTTCTCATACTATATCGCTATCATTTTAAATAATCTATAAACAAACGCCCATCCAGATGATCCACCTCATGCTGGAAGATAACGGCTGTAAAGCCCTTGATCGTCTCTTGATGTTCGCGCCACGCCTCATCCCGATAACGCAAAACAATCCACTCTGCACGCTCGACATTGCCACTCAGATCGGGAACAGACAAACACCCTTCACCCCCAAACTGCGTAGTCGAGGAACGCTCCACGATCTGAGGATTGAGAAAAAACTCAAACGGCTCGCCCTTTTTGTCGAAACGCTGCACAGCGACCACTCGGCGCAGAACACCCACCTGAGGTGCTGCAATGCCTACTCCCTCATTCCCAGGATCACGCACCGTAGCCAACATACTCGCCTTGAGCAAGGCGAAATCTTCCGAAAGAGCTATGCTCTCGCTGAGCTCGGCTGAGCTCCTACGCAACAACAAAGAATCCGCCTCTTGGGCGATACTCATCACAGGCATAATGCCTCCACCATGCCTTCTAATCAACGCCTGCTCCGACTCGCTCAACCTTTCAGCACAAGCCACAAGCGAAAGCGCAAGGAGCATAAAAACAGATATCTTTTTCACCTTTATATCTCTATTTACAAAATCTCACTCATTATTTCCTTACAAATATACGCAATAAAACCATTAGTTGAAGAGAGAAAGCCGATTTACGGAACAAAAAATTTTGTTCTGCGCCTCTCTTATGTTATCTTTGCCTTACGGATTAAGAAACTTTTTTCATTATGGAGAAGCTACATCAGATAACTTACGAGCACTACTCCTCCTATGAGTCCATGCCCACTATGGATCAAGAACTCATAGCCAAAGCGTTGGAGGCTACCCAAAAGTCCAACGCCGCATACTCTGGCTTCAAGGTGGGAGCCGCAGCCCGACTCCGCAGTGGCGAAATCATCTCAGCTGCCAACACCGAAAGCGAGGTATTCCCTTCGGGTTTGTGCGCCGAGCGTTCGTTGCTCTACTTCTACCAGAGCAACCACTACCCCGAACCAATCGAGGCTCTTGCCATAGCTTCTGATCCTTCACCCAGAGAGTGTTACCCATGCGGAGCTTGCCGCCAAGTGATACTCGATGTCGAGAATCGCCAGCAAAGTCCCATACGCATAATCATGTGGGGTGCAGGCACAGCTTCGGTGGTCGGCTCGGCAAAAGATCTTATGCCATTTACTTTTAAATTATAAGAAAACTCTAATAGACTATGTTCAGACCAGACGATATACTCTACGAAGATAACCATCTGATCGTTGTCAACAAGCGTTGTGGCGATCTGGTACAACCCGACAAAGAGACAGATGACGCATTGGAGAATGAGATCAAAGCCATGATCAAGGTTCGTGACCACAAGCCTGGGGATGTCTTTTTGGGTGTAGTACACCGCATTGACCGTCCCGTAAGTGGAGCTGTGATCTTCGCCAAGACCTCCAAGGCTCTCACCCGCCTCAACGAGATGATACGCGGTGGCGAGATCCACAAATATTATTGGGCTATTACTGAAGCTACGCCTAATCCAGAGGATGGGGAGCTAACCCACTATATCGTTCGTGACGGACGCACCAACCGTTCTCGCGCCTACGACAAGCCTAAGGCTGACGGCAAAAAGGCTACGCTACGCTATAGTCTGCTGGGCTGCAGCGCGCGCTACTCTTTGTTAGAGGTGGAACTTCTCACGGGACGTCACCACCAGATTCGTTGCCAGCTCAGCAAGATCGGCTGCTCGATCAAGGGCGATCTAAAGTATGGAGCCAAGCGTTCCAACCCCGATGGCGGAATCTCGTTGCACTCTCGCCGAGTGGAGTTTATCCATCCCGTCCGCAAGGAGCCTATCTCTATCACAGCACCTACGCCGAAGGATAATTTGTGGGACTTTTTTGAGAGTATGTAGCCATGAGAGCATTGATTCAACGGACATTGCGCGCCTCAGTAACCATAGATGGAGAGTTGCGCTCCTCAATCGGCAAAGGAATACTCATACTGCTCGGCATCGAGGAGGCAGACTCGCAGGAGGATATAGATTATCTGGTCGGCAAAATTTCACGCCTGAGAATCTTTGATGATGAGCAGGGGGTGATGAATCTCGACATCCAGCAAACAGATGGCGAGGCAATGGTGGTAAGCCAATTTACGCTCCACGCCTCGACCAAGAAGGGTAATCGCCCATCCTACATCCGTTCGGCTAAGGCTTCGATCTCGGAGCCGATGTACGAGAGATTTGTAAAGGCTCTGCACGCAACTCTCGGCAAGCCTATCGCCACAGGAGAGTTTGGAGCAGACATGAAGGTGGAGCTGATTAACGATGGACCTGTAACAATCTGGATTGACTCCAAGAATAAAGAGTATTAGAGATAGTCTCGATGAGTAACAAGAAGATACGCCGCCGAACAAAAAGGCTCAACAACAGGCGAATCATAATCTACATTATGGTATTCGCCATGATTCTGTGTGCCGATTACCTATACAACAATTTTATTGCAAAGAGTGATGAGCCTACTATGGTCGAGAGATTATTCTCCGACAATGGCATCGCTTCATCAGAGATTGCCGATGACAGCTCCGCAGCAGTTTCTGAGCCTAAAACAGAGACTCCAAAGCAAAAACAAACTTCCGCATCAAAGGCTAAAACCTTCCGCAGTGGCTGGGCAGAACTTCCAAGTCAGAAGCAGGAACAAGGAATGCACTACGCTCACCACACCCTATCCAACAGCAAGCGCAACTACTCGGTGGGATATAGCTCTAAGCACCATTGCCCTGTCTGGATCGCAGCACCACTGCACAGAAGTTACAAGGGCGATGTGAAGCGTAAGGACAGCTACTCGTTCGATCCCAAGATTGCCATCAACCACCAGACTTCGCTCAAACGATCATACGGAGAATATACTCGTGGGCATATGTTGGCTTCTTCGGACAGAACATCGAGCGAGGAGGCAAACCTTCAGGTATTCTACTCCACCAACATCGCACCTCAGCTACGAGATGGGTTCAATGCCAATAACGGGGCATGGAATAACCTCGAGAGTTTGGTTTCGCGCCAGATCTGTGCCGATACGTTGTATGTTGTCATTGGATGTTTGTTCGACAAATATACCGATGTTGACGGACTTGAGATTGAGCCTCAGACCACCGTCAACCGCAACGATCAGAAGAGGATTGGAGTTCCCACAGCCTTCTATCAGGCTCTGCTTCGTACGCGAAGCGGCAAGAGTGGGCGTAGCGTTATGGAGTGCAAGGCGGAGGAGCTAAAGTGCGCAGCCTTTATCGTTGGTCATCGTTCCGCTACGGGACGCAAGCCTTCCGAAAGGGAGATGCTTAGCATCGAAGAGCTGGAACGCCTGACTGGATTAGAGTTTTTCGCTAATGTAAAAAATGCTCCCAAACATACGGCAAAAGCCGAGGATTGGGGCTTATAACAATAAAACGAGATAGAAATGGATATAGCACAAGCAAAACGTAAACAGAACATTGCAGAATACATCCTCTACCTATGGCAGTTGGAGGATCTGCTCAGGGCGATGCAGTTCAGCCCCGAAGCGATATATTCTCAGCTCGTAGCACCTCGCCAGATTGACGAGGGCGTAAAGCATGAATATCTTATTTGGTATATGGACATTGTCAACCTGCTCCGCAAGGAGGGCAAGGAGGAGAGTGGACATCTGGAGCATACGCTGCATCTGATCGGCGATATGCACAACCTACATCTGCAACTCATGCAGCACCCTATAGGCGAGCATTACCGCAAAACCTTCGGCGCACTTGCGCCACAGCTGCCCATGCTAAGAGGCTTGATCAAGAAGGAGGATATCTGCGACACTGAGTTATGTTTCAGAGCCCTTTATGCTGTGATGCTATACCGCATCAAGGGTGATGAGAAGCGTGCCGAAGCCATCAAGGATACCATGGAATTGGTTTCGCCCGTCATAGCCGAACTCGCCGCCATGTATGGCAAAGTCGAGCGTGGCGAAATCGATCTATATAAAGATATGTAGACCCACAAAAACGGCTCACAGGATATACTATTTTGGTAAATATTCGCCCCGCAGCACCATCATAGGAGGCTGGATTTGAATTTTATTTACGAAATATTTTGCGAAATAAGAAAATTCATTTACCTTTGCACCTCGCAAAGTCTATGTTAACGCATGGACGAAGAGCGAATTATGTGAAACAAACATAAAAAACGATATCGTTATGGCAATGAAAAGAACTTACCAGCCATCTCGCCGCAAGAGAATCAACAAGCATGGATTCCGTCAGAGAATGGCTACTGCTAACGGCCGCAAGGTTTTGGCAGCACGTCGCGCTAAGGGACGTAAGAAGTTGACTGTATCAGATGAGTCAACATTCAAGTATGCTTAATTTTTAGACTTCGGTTTAAAAACAAGAGGGAGCTGGACGCAGCTCCCTCTTGTTTTTTCTGTACAAATTGCTATATTTGATGTAGTTTGATTAAGATTCTTTGAGTATCAAACCATTAAGAAGAACTTGCATGAGAATGGGCAATGGATAAGAAATTGCTAACTTGTTTTGTTACACTATATTCCTCATGCTTT
>JAFXLG010000068.1 GCA_017531305.1 Alistipes sp. | reverse complement strand
TAGCAACGGTGAGTTACGAACATATCGAACTCTTCGAAGCTACCCTCGTCCAAAAGCATCTGAATACGCTCACGAGCTGTGTACTTACCCTTTGCGTGCTGTTTCTCGATAGCCTTCTCGCCACCGCCCAAGCGTGCGATCTCGCGATTCTCAATCAGTTTGGCTACCTGTTTCTGAATTTCACTCATTTTAAAAAAAAATTTAAAGCGACCTGCCACCACTCCGAAACGGGGAGCTTAGGCGTATAGGTCAGAAAAAAATATATAAATGTGAATTATTTGTTCTTATCCTCGCACAACTCTGTCAAAATACCCTGAGTTGACTTTGGGTGAAGGAATGCGATAGTCAAACCCTCTGCGCCCTTGCGTGGAGTCTTGTCAATAAGACGTACACCCTGAGCCTCAGCATCTGCCAACTGCTCCTCGATATTCTCGCAAGCAAGTGCCATGTGGTGGATACCTACACCACGGTTCTCGATGTACTTTGCGATAGTTGAATCCTCTGATGTTGGCTCCAAAAGCTCGATCTTAGTCTGACCGATCTTAAAGAAAGCAGTCTTAACCTTCTGGTCAGCAACCTCCTCGATTGCATAACACTTAAGACCCAATACATTCTCCCAATAAGGAATTGCCTCCTCAAGGCTCTTCACTGCGATGCCAAGATGCTCGATGTGTGAAACTTTCATAACTTTTAAGAGTTTAAATTGTTATTTATTTTGTGTGTAAATTTTGGTTTTTACTCGATTCGAAGAGCTTATAGAATTGTATAAGCCCAAAACTTCACAAAGATACAAGTAAATTATCGAATAAGAAAATTTTTTCGAAGGATTATATCCTTTTCGGCGCGATTTTTACACGTTCGCAAATAGTTTTTACCAGAGGTTTGTTTCTTTCAGCGAAAGTTGCTAATTTTACACTCTGTAAACTACTCAAAGCACCCAACATGAAGAGATTTTTGCTTCTACTTTCACTCTCTTTGCTCCTAAGTGGAGTCTCTCGCGCCGAGAATGTAATCATCGGCGAGAAGATCCCCGATATGGATATCGACAAGTGGCTGATGGATATACAACCTACTCAGACAGACTACACCTGCATACTATTCTACCACTCTGAGAGCGAATTGTGTCGCAAATGTCTCAAGCGCATAAAGCACATAGTGATGAATAATCCGCAACTGAATCTGATAATACTCTCCAAAGAGAAATATGGAGATGCGGGAGTAGCCTTGACAGAACATTTGGAGGATAGAATCGGAGTGGCATTCGATGACAATGGGCGAACATTCCGATATTTCGGCGTGAAGTTCATCCCATTTTGTGTGATTGTGGATAAAAAGAGCCGAGCCAAATGGTGTGGCAACGCATTGACCTTAGAAGAGAAAATAACAGATAAAATTACAAGCAAAAGATAAAATGACATTTACCAAGATCGACCATTACGAGAAGGAGTATATAGATACTCATCACGATAGCGCACTCAACGTCATGGAGGGTGCTACCGATCAACCTATTGTCAACCCATATTTCGTGCGCAAGAAACGCCGCACGCTTTCGACTGATCAATTTGTAGAGGGAATCCTCAAGGGTGATATCACCATTCTTTCGCAGGCTATCACTCTCATCGAGAGCAACAACCCTCAACACTACGCACAGGCGCAGGAGATCATCGAACGATGCCTACCCCATTCGGGACGTTCGGTAAGAATCGGTATCACAGGTGTCCCTGGAGCTGGAAAGTCAACCTTCATCGAAGCTATCGGAGGTATGGTCGCTTCGCTTCATCACAAACTTGCGGTATTAGCTATTGATCCAAGCTCAGAGCGCAGTGGAGGTTCTATTTTGGGAGATAAAACACGCATGGAGAGCATATCTTCCAATCCCGACATATTTATTCGCCCTTCACCCTCAGCAGGATCTCTGGGAGGCGTTGCCCGAAAGACCAGAGAGACAATCGTATTATGCGAAGCTGCAGGCTTTGATGTAATCTTTATCGAGACTGTGGGTGTAGGTCAGTCAGAGACTGCAGTACACTCGATGGTGGATATGTTTATGATGTTGCAGATCTCGGGTGCAGGAGATGAATTGCAGGGTATAAAGCGTGGAATCATGGAGATGGCCGACATGATGGTAATCACCAAAGCCGATGGCGAGAACATCCACAAGGCAGAACTTGCCAAAGTACAATATCAGGGAGCCCTACACCTCTTCCCAATGCCTGAATCGGCATGGAGAGCTAAGGTTTACACCTGCTCTTCGGTAAACAAGACTGGTTTGGAGGAGGTTTGGAATGGCGTAGAGGAGTATCTCGACCACATTATGGCAAACGGATATTACCAATCGAACCGTAATCGCCAAAACAAGTATTGGATGTATGAGAGTATCAACGAGGTATTAAAGAGTAGTTTCTATCAGAATCCAGAGATTGCAGCTTGTATCGAAGAGGTTGAGCAACGAGTTCTGGATGCAAAACTTAGCTCTTTTATTGCCGCCAAAGAGCTTCTCGACAAATATTTTAAGCATAAGGAGGAATAAGCAGAGTATGCGATAATAGATAGTTTTAGAATAAAAATGCAGGAAAACGGATTGCTTTATTAAAAAAAGCGATCCGTTTTGCTATATTTTAAAATATTTGTATTAATTTTGAAAAAATTGACAAAAACATATAACCTAAACACTAATCTTAATTAAGGAGAAACATTATGAGTAAAGTAAAATTTTACCAAGGCGGAGATATTCCACTTGAGCTACATAAAGTTCGTGTCGTACAAAAACTTCACCTTGTTCCTATCGAACGCCGTTTGGAGGCGATGAAAGAGGCGGGATTCAACACTTTCAGACTAAGCACAAGAGACGTTTTCCTCGATATGCTTACCGATAGCGGTACCAACGCCATGAGCGACAATCAGCTCTCGGCAATGATGCGTGCCGATGATGCATACGCAGGTTCTCAATCATTTGAGCGTTTGCAGAAGGCGGTAGAGGATGTTTTGGGCAAGAAGTATCTGTTACCTGTGCATCAAGGTCGTGCTGCCGAGAATGTGATTTGCCGTACATTTGTAAAGCCTGGTCATGTGATCCCTATGAACTACCACTTCACCACCACTCTCGCACACATTCAGGAGTGCGGAGGAAGGGTTGTAGAGTTGCTATACGACCACGCTTTGGAGCTTAAGTCAGACCACCCATTTAAGGGTAATATGGATATCGAGAAGCTGGAGAAGTGTATTCAGGAGGTGGGTGTTGAGAATATTCCATTCATCCGCATGGAGGCTTCTACCAATCTTATCGGTGGTCAGCCATTCTCATTGGCAAATATGATGGACGTACGCCGCATTGCCGACAAATACAACATCATGCTGGTTTTGGATGCCAGCCTTTTGGGTGAGAACGCATACTTGATCAAGGAGCGTGAGGATAAGTGGAAGGAGAATTCGATGGGCGAGATTCTGAAGATGATGACAGGTCTTGCTGACTTGGTTTACTACTCTGCCCGTAAGCTCTCATCTTCACGTGGCGGTGGTATCTGTACCAACCAGCGAGCAATCTACGCCAAGATGGAGGATAAAATTCCACTCTTCGAGGGATTCCTCACCTACGGTGGTATCTCAGTGCGTGAGATCGAGTCTATGGCAGTCGGATTATACGAGACTCTGGATGAAACGATGATCAGTCAGAGCCCTAATTTCATCAAATATCTGGTTGAGGAGTTAGAGAAACGTGGTGTGCCTATGGTAACACCTCCAGGTGTTTTGGGTGCGCACGTCAACGCAATGAAGTTCTGCGAGCATATTCCACAGGAAGAGTATCCAGCAGGAGCTTTGGCGGCTGCATTCTACATCTGTTCAGGTATTAGAGGTATGGAGCGCGGTACCGTATCGAGCGTTAGAGATGAGAATGGCAAGGAGATTCTTGCCGATGTTGAGTTGATGCGTCTGGCTGTTCCTCGAAGAGTATTTACACTCTCGCAGATTAACTATGTAATCGACCGCTTGGTATGGCTCTACGACAACCGCCACCTGATTGGAGGTTTGAAGTTCACATACGAGCCACCTGTATTGCGTTTCTTCATGGGAGGTTTGGAGCCAACGACAAACTGGCCTGCTCGCCTTATGGAGAAGTTCCGTCAGGATTTCGGCGACAGCCTGTAATATAAAACAGAATAAAAATCATAGGGTGGTCCTCTAATTATAAACCCAGAGGACTACCCTATTTTCTTTTTGCAAAATCTCATCTACTCGCTGCATCGCCTTACGCGAAAGCACAGGACACCCCCAGCTACCAACCGTTGGGAAAGGGAATATCGGCAGCGAGGTTGTATATTGCCACCCATGCAAGACCACATCGCGCGAACGCAGATTCGAATTACTCTTCTCCAAGCCATCCAAACGATAAGCTACGCCATAACGCCCCTTATATCGTTCTGCAACCAAAGCCTTGCCCAATGAGCTTAGGTGAGAGCCATCCTGATTGGAGAATCGAGCATAAGCACTTCTCACATGAGAACGCTCAGAGCCACTACCATGACTTACCACAAAGCTATACAACGCCTCAGCCTTAGAGAAATCCCACACCACAAAACGCCGCAAGCCCGAATGGCGCGAAAAATCCGCAAGCAACGCTACATGAGTATTATACCCATGTTCACGACAAAACTCATGGAGTTCTGCCGCCCGACAACGCAATCGCCTACAAAAACTCATTTCGCAACATCTCCACTAATCGAGGCACACCGATGGCTCCGCGTTCTTTGATATGGGTAAGCGGATTGCGGATCATCGAAGTGTCGGGGTCACCTGGGTCAACCACATAGATGGGCACTCCCGCCTTAGCATAACGCACCAACATTGCAGCTGGATATACGGCAAGCGAAGTACCCACCACAACCATAATATCCGCCTCGGCAGCAATCTGTGTGGCACGATCGAACATTGGTACCGACTCGCCGAAAAATACGATATGCGGACGCAACAGAGAGCCATCCTCAGCCCTATCATCCAACTTCTGCTCCCAACCCTCGATTGGTTGAATCAGCGAAGGGTTACTCTGACTACGCAACTTCATCAGTTCGCCATGCAGATGCGTAACGCGCGAAGAACCAGCCCGCTCATGGAGATTATCTACATTTTGAGTCACAACCTCCACATCAAACCACTGCTCCAGCTCGGCTATAGCATAGTGCGCCGCATTAGGTTTGGTTTTGAGCAACTCTTTACGGCGAAGGTTATAGAACTCAATGACCAACGCTCTGTTTCGCGCTAATGCTTCGGGTGTACAAACATCCTCGATGCGGTAATTCGCCCACAAGCCATCGGCATCGCGGAATGTCGCCAAACCACTATCGGCACTCACGCCTGCACCCGTAAAAACAACTATCTTTTTCATAATATTTTCTCTTGTCTTATACGCCTTTTAGAGGCTTGTTGTATAAAGTATTGTCTTTCGCGCAGACGGAGATATTGTTTGCGCCATTGGTATAAAGAATAGATGCAATAACCCAACGACAGGAGCAATACAGCTATGATGATGGTATAATCTCCTGCATCAAGTTTGGCAACATGATTTATGACTAAATCATTGAACGCGACACCTCCCATAAACAAAAAGAAAGAACCTAATAACAAGCCCAAATCCCTATATCGCTTTCGCGGAAGTTGTTTATCTATTATTGAAATCATCAAGCCTAACATGATACAGAACAACATCTTATACCATTTTGGAGAGTCATCAAAACAGAATTTTGAGATTAAGATAAAGGCGACAAACATTACCAAGAAAAACAACAACGGATAACGTTTGACTACAACGGGAGTCCAATTTATCTTATTACCGATTCTAATCAATTTTAAGCCCATAGAATTAGATTTTAAAGCGATTTGAATCAATGAATATCTTTACCTAAGCGGTTGAACATATAACGCGCAATGATTTTTATAGCAACAGCCGAAGAAACAACCACCGCAATACACGTCCAGATCGCACTCACATTCAGCTTAGCCTCAGGCTTAAAAATCATCTGGAACACAACAAAAGCAGCGAGTACCAACCCTCCAAAGCCAAAAGCCGAGCTCCACTTATCCCATCTGCGCCAAAAGTATCGAGGACCTATGCGCCAATTCACCACATTTTTCCACACGATGAGAGCTACCGTACCTGCCAAAGCAATCCACGTAAAAATATCATCCAAAAGATCCCATCGCGCCGCATCGCCCCAAAAAGGCTCTTCCATCTTAGCCACACGATGCACGCCCAAAGACAAAAGTACCAAAAATGCCCATGAGCCTTTAAACCATTTACTTTCTACTCCACCACCTGTCATATTTCAACCCGTAATAAATAGTATATACAAAAGCTACAACCGCTACCACGCCACCAATCGAGAGCATTATACAATATAAAATATGCCATCGCTCAGGATCACCCACAAACGGCTTCTCCATTTCGGCTATATGATCTACAAGCAATGTAAGAATCGCCCAAACCGATACGAAAAACTTAAACCATAAGCCCTTTTTATCTCCATCCATACTCCACACGTGATATCAGTTAAAAAATCCTCGCAATTGTCAAGAACAACGCCACCATCAAAACACAAAACTCCATAACACACATTATTAAACTTTCGCAACCTCTATTCTACGTCTTGCGCCGAGTCAACGCCGCCGTTGTTCTTCGATTTTTTCAGTCTACCACTACGCCGCAAAGCATCGGCGATGATCCACTGCAGCTGACCGTTGGTGGAGCGGAATTCATCTTCCGCCCACTTCTCCAACGCCTCCATCGTAGCGGCATCGACTCGCAAGATAAAACTCTTATTTTCCGATTTCTTTGCCATTAGTACATTCTATTAATGATGTAATGTTCCTGCATTAACCACAGGCTGAGCCGACTCATCGGCACACAATACAACGAGCAGGTTGGTTACCATAGCAGCCTTGCGCTCCTCGTCCAACTCCACAACCTCGTCATCCGCCAAGCGATCAATAGCCATCTTAACCATCGAAACCGCACCATCCACAATCTTCTCGCGTGCCGAGATGATAGCATCAGCCTGCTGACGGCGCAACATAACGGCTGCGATCTCAGGAGCATAAGCCAAATAGTTGATTCGAGCCTCGACAACCTCGATACCAGCGATTGCAAGACGCTCCGACAGACGTGTCTCAAGTAACTCGTTCACCTCATCACTGCTGCTACGCAAAGTCACCTCATCACCCGAAGCGGTATTATCATCGTATGCATAGCAACCTGCAACCTGACGCAACGCTGCATCACTCTGTACCGATACAAAGTTCTCCAACATACGCATACGGCTACCCTGCGACACCTGACCAACCTCGTTTGGAGAAGCATCAATATCAAATACTGCGCGGTAGATCTCATCACGCTTCAGACGCCACACAAGCACCAGACCAATCATGATTGGATTACCCGACTTATCGTTCACCTTGATAGGCTCGGCATTGAGGTTACGCGCACGTAGCGAGATCTTCTTTGCAGACATCAGGAAATTTACCCACCAGAAACCTGTCTCGTAGAACGATCCACAGTATTTACCAAAGAATGTCAACACTCGCGCCTCATTAGGCTCCAAAAGGATAAAACCTCCAGTTGAAATCAAGAACAACAAAACGAGCAGAATACCTGCCACAATCATAGAAACGCCAAGCGCAGAAGACTCTATGCTCACACCCTTAACGATCAACAACACAGATGCAGCTAATCCCAACAAAATCAAACCCAACGCTACAAAGCCGTTAATCTTCCAGCCTTTGTACTCATAATTCTTGTTCTCCATAGTCTTATAGTTTTAAAATTAAATTTGATATCATTTTGATATCACAAAGATATAGCCAAATTTTATTAAATGCAAAATATTTTAGCACTTTTTTCTCTTTTTTTTGCCAATTCGAGCGCAAAAGAGTAATTTTATGGTATCGATAAACAAAAATTAACGTTTATGAAAAAGTATATAATATTGGTATGCCTTGCGGCATTTGTGATCTCTTGCTCTCAGAAAAAGACAATCGGCGTAATGAGCTACAACGTCCACAATGCCATCGGGCTGGACAAGGTCACCTCTTATGAGCGTATCGCAAAGGTTATCACAGATGCCAATGCTGATGTGGTGGCTCTGCAAGAGTTGGATAGCGTCACAACTCGCTCAAAGGGCGTTGACGTATTGAAGGAGATCGCCAAAGAGTGCAATATGTACCCAACATTTGGGGCTTCGATTGATTTTCAAGGTGGCAAATATGGCATCGGAATCCTATCCAAAGAAAAGCCAATATCACACTACAGAATCCCGCTGCCATGCCGTTCCGAGCCTCGATCACTGCTTATAGCTGAGTTTGAGGAGTATTATTTCTGCTCAACTCACCTATCACTTCATGCAGAGGATCGCCTCACATCGGCTAAGATAATCGCAGAAGAACTCAGTAAACTGAATAAACCTGCAATAATCGCTGGCGACTTCAATGCCCAACCCAATGAGGAGTCAATGCTCTACCTTGCCGAGCATCTCAATGTCTATAAAAAGGGAGACTCCCCTCACGCCGAGAATCCTTCGCCTTATACATTCCCTGCCAACGAACCACGAACAGAGATTGATTATATATGCTCGATGGATCATGAGCAGAAGATAAAATTGGTTTCACACTACACAAAATACGCGCCTGTAGAGTCCGATCACGCCCCAATTGTAGCTTGGTTAGAGATAAAATAAGGGTTTAAGCAGAGAAGAAGACAAAAAAATCTCAAAAAAAATTTGCACCTAAAAAATAAAGTCTCTATCTTTGCACTCGCTTCAGTAAAGGAAGCATAAGTAAGAGTTTCGGGATGTAGCGCAGTCCGGTTAGCGCACCTGCTTTGGGAGCAGGGGGTCCCAGGTTCGAATCCTGGTATCCCGACAAGGTTTTAAGGTTATTTTTCGGGATGTAGCGCAGTCCGGTTAGCGCACCTGCTTTGGGAGCAGGGGGTCCCAGGTTCGAATCCTGGTATCCCGACTTTAGAAAGGTTGTCCAACGAAGGGCAACCTTTTTGCGTATTATAACACTCTACTTCGGTGTGTACGGCACGATTTTGGTTGAAGGACGTGGATATATAAATTCAACTTTCAACCAATTGATCATGGATAAATTTGACAAAAAGAGACTCACCGCCGAGAATGGTCGCAAGGTGGCAGAGAATCAAAACTCTCAAACAGCTGGATTACGAGGACCTATAGTAATGCAAGATCCGTGGCTTATAGAGAAATTGGCGCATTTCGACCGAGAGGTTATTCCCGAACGCCGTATGCACGCCAAAGGTTCGGGAGCCTACGGAACATTCACCGTCACACACGACATAACATCCTACACGCGAGCTTCGATATTCTCCGAAGTAGGAAAGCAGACCCCTTGCTTCGTGAGATTTTCCACAGTAGCTGGAGAGCGCGGAGCTGCCGATGCCGAGCGTGACATTAGAGGTTTTGCGATGAAGTTCTATACCGACACGGGCAACTGGGATCTGGTCGGTAACAACACGCCTGTATTCTTTTTGCGCGATCCGCTGAAATTTCCAGACCTAAACCACGCCATAAAGCGAGATCCCCGCACTGGTATGCGAAGCGCGCAAAGCAATTGGGATTTCTGGACACTCTTGCCAGAGGCTTTACATCAGGTGACAATCACTATGTCACCGAGAGGTATTCCCGCTTCGTTCCGCCATATGCACGGGTTCGGTAGCCACACCTTCAGCCTGATTGACGCCAACAATCGCCGCACGTGGGTGAAGTTCCATCTTCGCACGCTGCAAGGCATACGTAACCTAACAGATGCCGAAGCGGAAAGCATAATTGCCAAAGATAGAGAATCAAACCAACGCGATCTGTTCGAAGCCATCGAACGCGGCGAATATCCACGCTGGCTAATGCAAGTCCAGCTCATGAGCGAGGAGCAGGCTAAGGAGTATAAAATAAATCCGTTTGATCTGACCAAAGTGTGGTATCATGGTGATTTCCCGCTACACGATGTGGGAATACTGGAACTTAACCGCAATCCTGAAAATTTCTTCGCCGAAGTAGAGCAGGTAGCATTCAATCCGATGAATATCATTGACGGCATAGGTCTTTCACCCGACAAGATGTTGCAAGGGCGACTCTTCTCTTATGGCGATGCGCAACGCTATAGGCTTGGCGTAAACCACCATTTGATCCCGATCAACCGCCCTCGTTGTCCATACAATTCATACCATCGCGATGGGTTGATGCGCACAGATGACAATCTTGGCAGAACAATATCGTACGAGCCTAACAGTTATGGCGAGTGGCAGGATACACCTTCGATGAAAGAGCCACCACTACGCGTTTCGGGAGATGTTGATAATTATAACGAGCGAGAATACGATGACGATTACTACACACAACCGGGTAAATTATGGAGACTCATGTCATCGAAAGATCAGACCCTGACCTGCGAGAATACAGCTCGTGCGATGGGAGATGCTGCGCTATACGTCAAGCAACGCCACATACGCAACTGCTACAATGCCGACCCTGAGTATGGCAAGGGTGTAGCAAAAGCATTAGGGATATCGTTTGAGGAGGCACTAACAGCCGCAGATCCTGCACATCCTGCGTGGGACAAGCGCAAGATATAACACCAAAAAATCCAACACCGTGCGAAGATCAACTTCCGAGTGTTGGATTTTTCCTATTATCTATTACCCTCCTGCATAGCCTTAGCCCAAATGGAAGTTAGCTCCGATTGCTTATACTCCACCGTAAGAGCCTTAACCTTGCCGTCACGCCCGATCAAAAAGCAACGTGGCACGTATCGGGTAGCATAGAGTCCGTAAATTGATTTATTGTGATCCAAGCCCACATCAAACTTCAAACCATATTGCTCAACAAAATCCCGAACTTCAGACTCGCTATCTTCTCGAGAGATAGCCAAGATATGGAACGAGGGGTCCGCCTGCGACAAGAGTTTTTGCAACTCAGCAAATTCCGCATGACAATCGGGGCAACCAGCCGAGAAGAAGATAAGCATAAGAACATCGCCCTTAAACTGCGAAAGTTTCACGCTCTCGCCATCAAGCAACTCAACCTCAAAATCGGGCGCAAGATCACCCACCTCCACTATGGTTGTGTTCTCGTGGGTGAACCGTTCATCCTTAATACATCCAGACAAAGCAGTCACCGACACGAAGGCTACAAGGCTCATCAACAGATATCTTAACTTTGGCGCAAGGCAATATGTTATAAATCGAAGCATAAAGTACAAGATTAAGCTAAAACTAATTCAAATGTACGAATTATTTTAGAAAACGACAATAGACCACCCTGCCAACATTAGCAAAGTGGTCTATTACTACGCCGATCTGTCCATCAATTACGCCCACATGAGAAGGAATGGGGAGAGAAAATAACATATCACCCATGTCATGGCAAAAATTGCTACGCCTCGCCCACCTTTAAGATTGGTAGCCTCCGAGAAAGCATTATATGTCCAGATGAAATACCAAATACTTATGCCCATAACGACTAATCCTACGATGGATAACAGATTAACATATTGCATTGCCGTTTGCATACTTCCATCCATAATCAAGCCAAAGACGCTACGCACCGTAGGGAAGGCAAAAACAAGCAACGAAATATCCATTGGAATACGTGCAAAGAGATTAAATGCTGCTACATCCTGAAAACGGATCTTGGATTTCGAGAACATCACTCCCGCAAGATAGAGTCCAAACGAGAGTACAATCCACAAAATCAACTGACGCGCAAAGGCTACCCAAAGCTCATCGCCTGCAAAATTAACCTGTGTCAAAGAGGTCATTCGCAGCCCCACCTGCCAACAAAATATCGAGGTCAATATCAGCACGACCAACCCCCAACACGTAGCCTGACGAACAGGCAAATAACGGAACGGATTAACGATTTTATTCATCATAACATTATGTTTTTACATTATACATTACACTCCTACCTACTCCTCAGTCTCCATATTCTGCTTCAGCACGGCAATCAGATCATCCAAACGATTTCTCACCGTAGGATAACTCAACCCCATCTTATGTGCCATCTCCTTGAGGGAGCCGCTACACAACACAAAATTTACGATAAATTCTTGATCCTCCTTCGCTATACGCATCAATGCTGGTTGCTGATAATCACCCTCAACGCTTGTCTGGCAATGTGCACACTGCATGGTCTTAACCCTAAGAACAGATCCACACGATGGGCATAGCTTAGGCAATTGTTTAACTTTATCCATATATTGTTTAATTTTATTTATGCAAATATAAACATAATTAAATAATAATGCAAATTTTATCAACTTTATAAAGTTTAATATCTTAAAAGCAACGTCACAAAGCGCGCTAAGCAAAAAAAATACGATCATCCGCCACATGGGCAGATGATCGTATTTTGAGTCTAATACTCTGTCAGAAATTACTTGTTCTGCTGAGCCTTCATCTCCTCATAGAGCTTGTTGTACTTCTCGTACTTAGGCATCATACCCTCATCATCACGCAAACGGAATGTAAGGATCTTCAATGTCTCAACAGTAGAGAAATCCTTTGGATTCAAAGTGTGTGCCTTCTCAAGGTAAGGAACAGACTCACGGTAGATGTTAGTCACCTTCTCCTGATCTGCCTTCCACTCTGCATTGCTCTTATAGTCACGCTGGTTGACCTCCTCGTTCAAAGCATCACCCTTAGCGATGTAGAAGAAACCTACATAGAAAGTAGCCAATGCATCGTTTGGATCCAAAGCGATAACACGCTTGAATGATGTGATACTCTCATCGTAGTTCTTCAAGCTATAGTAGATACGACCACGACCAAACCACATATCCTTGTTCTTTGGATCGCGCTGCAAAGCCTTGTTAACCATCTCGAGCAACTCCTTAGGATCGCTACCGCTATCTGCTGTATATACGTTGATCAAACCCTCGATGATACGATCGTTGTTAGGGAACTTAGCCAAACCCTCCATCAAAAGCTGCTTAGCACGCTGCATGTTAGCCTCGCGAACAGCTGAATCAGTCTGACCATAGTATGCATGGTAGAGGTAGTAGTAGATGTTACCCTCCTTGTCGGTATAACCGTTAGCCAAAGCCTTATTCAAAGCCTCTGCACCCTTAACGAAAGACTCCTTGTTGTTAGAGCCATCTACAGTCCACAAATAACCTGCGAAGTAGAGGTAGTCGCTATTCTTCTGACCTGCATAAGCTGGGCTCTCCTGAACAGTATAACCGCAGTTGTAGAGGTAAGCAGCCTGAGCAAACTGACCAGCATCCATAGCAGCGTTACCACCCTGTGAGTAGTAGTTCTCAACAAACTTCAATGCCTCAGCGATCTTAGGAGCCTGCTTTGGATCCAACTCGAAAGCCTTATTGTAAGACTTCAAAGCCTCCATAGCCAAATCACCCTCCTTAACAGTCTGAGTAACAACCCATGTCACAACCTTACCGCCTGCAACATATACCTTCATCCAAGGGTAAACCAACTCTGTATACTTCTGACCATTGAGAGTTACACCCTCGTTAGTAGCCTCTGGCTTACCGATAGCAAGCTGAGCTACTGAAAGCTCCATGCCGTTGAAGATGTCCTTAGTAGGAGCTACTGCAGCATCGTAGTAAGCCTTACCACGAGCAATCCATGTAGCAGCCTTTGTACCCTTCTTTGGATTTGCAACATCCGCATCAGCCTTCTCAAGCTTAGCAAGGACAGCGTCCTTATTTACCTTCTGTGCATTTGCCATTGGCGCAGCCATAACCATTATAGCCAACACCGCGAAAATTAATCTTTTCATAATTAATTTCTGTTTTATAAGTAAACGTTTAATCTATTTAATTTATTGTCTATTCATTCTGTGTCTGCTGTGTCTCGACTGTCGCAGCTTCAGACTCTTGTGGTGATTGAACCTCTGAAGAAGGCTGAGTAGCATCATTCTCTGCTACCGATTCCTCCTCATCACTCACTGGCACAGCCATTACCGAAGCAATAACATCGCCCTCACGCAAGTTGATAATCTTCACACCCTGAGTAGCACGACCTGCCAAACGAATCTGATCCACCTTAGTACGGATAGTCACACCCGAACGGTTGATAATCATCAAATCATTCTCATCGGTCACTGCCTGGATAGAGATCAGATCACCTGTCTTCTCTGTGATATTGATAGTCTTGACACCCTTACCACCGCGGTTTGTCACACGATACTCCTCCAAATCGGTACGCTTACCGTATCCGTTCTCCGAGAGTACCAAAACATCCTGCTTAGCATCAGGCTCGATACAGATCATACCTACAACCTCATCGCCCTCATCCAGAGCAATACCGCGTACACCTGCACCAACACGACCGATAGGACGTACATTCGACTCATTGAAACGAATAGCCTTACCGCCACGAGCTGCGATCATGATCTCGGCATTACCACTGGTGATCTTAGCCTCCAGCAACTGGTCGCCCTCGCGGATCACGATAGCATTAACACCATTCTGACGTGGACGAGAGTATGCCTCAAGTTTTGTCTTCTTGATTACACCCTCCTTAGTACACATCACGATGAAGTTGTTATTGATATACTCCTCATCGCCCAAATTCTTGGTATTGATATATGCACGTACCTTATCGTCTGGCTCAATTTGGATGATATTCTGAATAGCACGACCCTTCGAAGCGCGAGTACCCTCTGGGATATCATATACCTTCAACCAATAGCAACGACCCTTCTCGGTAAAGAAGATCATGGTATTGTGCATTGAAGCCACATAGATATGCTCGATAAAGTCCTCATCGCGGGTAGCACTACCCTTCATACCCACTCCACCGCGGTTCTGGATACGATACTCAGCAAGTGGAGTACGCTTGATGTAACCCATGTGAGAGATGGTGATAACCATATCATCATCAGCATAGAAGTCCTCTGGATTGAACTCCTCCGAAGAGTAAACGATCTCCGAACGGCGCTCATCACCATACTTCTGCTTGATCTCCAAAAGCTCATCCTTAACGATCTGCAACTGCAACTGCTCACTTGCCAAAACATCGTTGAAGTAGTTAATCTGACGCTCCAACTCTGCATGCTCAGCCTCAAGCTTATCACGCTCCAAGCCTGTCAACGCTCTCAATCGCATATCTACGATAGCCGTAGACTGAATCTCGCTCAAGCCGAAACGCTCCTGAAGAGTCTGCTTAGCGATATCCACACTCTTTGAAGAGCGAATGATGCGAACAACCTCATCAATATTATCCTGAGCGATCAGCAAGCCCTGAACGATATGCATACGCTCCTGAGCCTTCTTCAGATCGAAACGTGTACGGCGTACCACTACATCGTGACGATGTGCCACGAAATGGCTAATCAGATCCTTCAAGTTCAAAAGCATCGGACGACCGTTCACAAGCGCGATATTGTTAACCGCAAACGAAGTCTGCAACTCGGTATTCTTGAAGAGTGTATTCAACACCACATTAGCCGAAGCATCCTTCTTAACGAAGATTGTAATACGCAAGCCCTTACGGTCACTCTCATCGTTGATGTACGAAATACCCTCGATCTTCTTCTCGTTAACCATTGCGCCGATCTTCTTGATCATCTCCGCCTTATTAACCATGTATGGGATCTCGGTCACAACGATACACTCTCTACCCGACTCGGTGGTCTCGATCTCGGTACGCGCACGCATAATCACACGACCACGACCTGTAAGCAAAGCCTCCTTGACACCCTCGTATCCATAGATCAATGCTCCAGTAGGGAAATCTGGACCCTTGACATACTTGAGCAACTCCTCGCACTCGCACTCAGGATTATCCACATAAGCGCAACATGCATCTACTACCTCGCCCAAGTTGTGTGGAGCCATATTTGTCGCCATACCTACGGCAATACCGCTGGCACCATTGACCAAAAGCAATGGAATCTTGGTTGGCAAAACAGTAGGCTCTTTGATCGTATCATCAAAGTTTGTAGTCCAATCGATAGTCTCCTTCTCGATATCAGCCATAACCTCGTCTGTGATCTTCTGCATACGAGCCTCGGTATAACGCATCGCCGCAGCCTTATCACCATCCATCGAACCGAAGTTACCCTGACCCTCTACCAAAGGATATCGCATTGCCCACTCCTGAGCCATACGCACCATAGCCTCATATACTGAGCTATCACCATGAGGGTGGAACTTACCGAGTACATCACCCACGATACGTGCAGACTTACGGGTAGGCTTATCCGAATAGAGATTAAGCTCAGCACTCATATCGTACAAAATACGGCGATGCACAGGCTTCAAACCGTCTCTTACGTCTGGCAAGGCACGCGAAACGATCACCGACATCGAGTAATCGATATAGGCTGACTTCATCTGCTCCTCGATATTGATAGGTATAATTCTACCTACCAAACCGTCATTTTTTTCTTCCTCAGTCAACATTTTATCCTAATTCTAAAATTAGCGCATAAAGCGCACTCTTTTAATTAAGCAAAAATACTCATTTTTTGGCAAATAAGCAATTTTACAGCTCAAAAATTCATCATCCCGTAAAATTTATTCTTCAAAACCGCCATTTTTTGCCCATTTTCAGGCGATTTAAAGCGTTTTAACATTTTTCTCGACACTATACCGAGTGAAAACAACTTTTACATAGAGTTAAATTTCAAAAAAATTCCCAACCTTGTGGGTCGGGAATCATTATACAAGATCAAATCTGAAGTTCTCTAATCTATCAACTCATTTTTATCTGTGGTCCAGCCTTCGCGCTGAGATAGTCCGCATGGTGAGCCGCGGAACATCTTGGCTGACTTCTTATCACCCTGCAACTGCCACTTGAGCCATGCCAAAGCTGGCACAACAAACTCTCCGCCATGAGGCTGACGATATGTTCCGCCATGACCTACGGGATAGTTTGCCACAAATGCAGGCACCGACTTAATGCGTCTGAAATCATCCATTCCATTTTCGTAAGCGATATCCTCTTTACCTCCCAAGATATAGATCACAGGCACTTTGATCTCCTGCAAACGCTCCTTTTGTGGCATAGGCATATTAGGCATGGCGATACGTGGATTGATAAACAATCCGCTATTCATGATCATGATGGTAGCAATGCGCTCATCCTTAGCATTATCCAAAGTCTGCAAACCTCCACACGACATACCAGCAGCAGCTATTGCCTCGACATCGATTCGCTGATAGAATGGACTTTCGGGATCGGCATTGTGTTTCATAGCCCAATCTATCGCCTCCAACTGCTGAGCTGAAGTGGACATAGGACCTTGATATGGCTTCTCCTCCATGGGGATATAACCCGTAGCAATCACCAAAAAACCATGCGAAGCAATCTCGTTCAAGAATTTAAAATGCTCCCATGGAGAATTGGTACACGCGCCGTTACCCCATACCATCACGGGAAGTGGATTTTTCTTGCTAAACTTAGTTAAGTCAGCTGGGACAAATATCGTATGTGCCGCCAGATCGGGAGCTTCGTACATCAACGCCTTATATGGACCCGTACCGCCACCCTCCACGATCTTAAACTTATTCATGGGCATTAGAGGTTCAACAACACCTTGTGCCGAGCAGATTGTCAGCGAGAATAGTGCAACGAGTAATAAAAAAGATCGTTTCATAATTATAGTATTAAGTTGATTAGTAATTTCTTATGTGAATTTCGCCACTCAAACAGCGGACTTCGCGCATCACTATCTAAAGTCTATGATATCGTAGCCCTTATACTGAGCCTTCGAGAACTTTTTAAGCGGTTGTTTAACTGTAGCAATGGAGTCTATCGTAACCTCAACCTCATCGTCATAAAGGCGATATAGGATCTTTTTAGGTTTGCCACTCTTCTTATCAATCGTTAGAAATATCTCGCCGTCTGTATCTTCAGCTGTGGGTTGCAAATAGAGTGTCAGCTCCTCGCCGTTCTCGCTCTGAACCTCAGAGCGATATTCCGACTCGGCAAAATCGAAGCATCGGGTAGGATTATCCAATATATTACGGCTCTGCTTATCTACGGTATCAATACTCACCTCCTTGCGTTTATTGTCAACCTCGTAGCGCAAATCGCCATCAGAATAGACCTCAACGTCATCCATCTTAATATAATAAGAATCGTCCTCCACTATATACTCTCCGACATAGATAATATCGGCTGCCAAGACGTTGAATTTCACCTGATAACGTCCCAACTTGGCAACATACTCCTTCACGCTTTTCACCCCAGACGCAGCATCCCCTTTTTGAGGATTTGCCTCGGCTTGTACAAGCGACAAAAATGCTACAAACAGCAATGAAACGACTCTGACAAAAAAGTTACGCATAGGCTCTGCTTGTATAAATAACCATCTTGATATAATAACGTATCAAGCCCTCGACTTAGTCTGCGAGGAATCAGAATACTCCCAACTCCTGCAACTTAGCCTCCAAAGATGGCAAATCGTAATACTTGATCTCGCGTGGCTTCGCACCCACCTGAGGTCCTACAATACCAGCACGCTCCAACTGCAACATGATACGACCTGCACGATTGAATCCCACCTCATAGGTACGCTGGATACCAGATGTAGAGATAATGCCATTAGTCACAGCTGCACGCGCAACCTCACCAAAAAGCACATCATATTTCACTGGCGCACCACTCTCCATATCGCTCATGGCTCCAGCTCCACCATCACCACTTTCGGGAGTATAATCAGGCAAAGGATATGCATCTGAATATCCCTGCTGCTTGGAGATGAAATCAACCAATCGCTCTACCTCCTTCGTCTCGACCAAAGCACACTGGATACGAGTCAACTCTCCATCCTTCGAGAAGAGCATATCGCCGCGACCGATAAGCTGGTTAGCACCGGGCTGGTCGATAATGGTACGCGAGTCGATCATCTGCATCACACGAAAGGCGATACGTGCAGGGAAGTTAGCCTTAATACCTCCCGTGATAATCTTCACATCGGGACGCTGAGTGGCAATAATAAGGTGAATACCTACGGCACGCGCCTTCTGCGCCAAACGCATCACAGGGACTTCGACCTCCTTAGCCGTCATGATCAAATCGGCAAACTCATCGACAATAACCACAATATATGGCAGGAAACGGTGTCCGTTACGCGGATTGAGTCGGCGAGCTGTAAACTTTTCGTTATACTCAACAATATTACGTGCAGTAGCCTTTTTACACAACTCCAAACGCTGTCCCATCTCCTCAACAAGCGAGTTGAGTACATATACTGCCTTTTTAGGATCGGTCACGATAGCCTCATCCTCAGACTCCATCTTAGCCAAGAAATGACGCTCCAGCTTATTATAGATAGAGAACTCAACCTGCTTGGGGTCAATCATCACAAACTTCAACTCAGCGGGATGTTTACTGAAGAGCAACGATGCGATAATAGCATTCAAACCCACAGACTTTCCTTGACCTGTAGCTCCCGCAACCAACAGGTGAGGCATCTTTGCAAGGTCGAAGGTGTAATTCTCATTCTGAATCGTGCGACCAATCACCACAGGCAACTCCGCCTTGGAGTGTTGGAACTCCTCAGAGCAGATAGATGAATACATCGACACAATCTGCTTATCCCTATTCGGTACCTCGATACCGATTGTGCCACGACCAGGGATAGGGGCTATAATACGGATACCCAACGCCCTGAGGCTCTGTGCGATATCCTTCTCCAAACCTTGCACCTTAGAGATCTTGACTCCTTGAGCCTGAACGATCTCATACAAAGTCACAGTTGGACCCACCGTAGCAGAGATATCGCTGATCGGAATACCAAAGTTCTTCAAAGTCTGGGTGATTCGGTATTTATTATCATAGATCTCGGCATCGCTCACTTTGTGTGGAGATTTATAATCCTCCAAGAGCGAGACATAAGGTTTATCGTAATTCTCCAAATCGCGAAGTGGATCGTAGAGCGTATTATCAATCTCGCTCTCCTCCATCTGACGTGGTTTATGCTCATGCACGGTTACCACTAAACCATCGCCCTCAAGCTCTGTATTATCGACCTCAGAGACAAGATTCTGCTGAGGCTTAGGAGCCAATGGTTGCGTATTTGGGCTATCCGACACAACAAATTCCACTCCATCCACCACATGCACCTGAGGTTTAGGCTTTGGCGCAACATTATCTTGTTCATCTGGGCTCTCTGCTTGGGGAGCATCTTGAGTTTGGTAATTACGATCGACTACGGTAAATTCACAATCGCCCACCACAAGCGACTCACGCTGTGGTTTTGGCGGCTGAGATTGCTCGTTACCCAACAGCACGCCAACATTGATAGGATTGATGGTTGCCCCTGGATTTGGTCTTACAATAAAACCATTCTCATCTTCATACGCGCCATCATCCATCTGTGTTACGGCTACCTCCTCTTTTGGCTCCTCCACGAGCTGAGGATTCATGTCCTTAACGTAGAATTGAGTGTCATCCTTCACAAAGTCCGAATCTGCAAACTCTGATTCAACTGTCGGATTACCAATCTGATCCTCTCGTTTCTGAGCAAGGTAGTCATTCATTGTCAACGGCTTATCACCATTAACCGACATCTGAGCCGAGCGAAAATCGGGCTCCACTTGCGAAGCAGGTATAGTCGCATGATAAGGGGGATTTTGCATACCATCATCCACCGCTTTCTGCGGTGCAGGGGATATATTGGCAGTTAAATCTGGCTCAAAATCTTGCCCCTCTGAAACTTCTGGATTATCCTCCACTTCATCATCTTGTTGAGGCTCTTCACCTTTACGAAGCACAACCTTATCCTTGACAACCGATACAATACGTTCACCCTGATTTACCATCGTATCGCTCGCGCGATTAACCACCTTAATAAAATTGCGATTGATAAAGACCCCTGTCAAGATCCAGCCCACAAGCATTACCAGCAATGTACCGAACAAGCCCATTGCCGAATCCAAATCCTTGGCACACGCTTGACCGAGTTCTCCGCCCATGTCATAAGGCAACTCCATCTTTGATGCCACCAAACCCATTGTCAACGAGCCCATAATCAGCAACAACGCGGCACTCAACGCAAAATGGTTAAGATGCAACTGCTGTTTACGAATCATGCGCCATCCGATGATAGTCAAGACTATAGGGATAATAATACCAAAGATACCAAAGCTACAATCTACAAGCCAATAAGCCACTCGCGCACCTGCGCCATTACAGATATTCTCAAAAGGCACGACAACACCCGTCAGCGACTCATCATTGTTCAATGCTGAGAGATCTGACGCCCAATTAAAGTAATGAGACAAAGTTGACACGGTCCCAAAAATACCAATCACAAGCACTACAAAGCCAAAAATCCACAACGTATTCTCGTTGCCCGACTGTAGCGATTGCGCAGCTTGTGTTTTGCCTTTTTTATTATTTGATTTACTTACTCGTTGTGCCATATCCAAATTAAGTTTAAGGATTTAAGTTAGATAATAGTTGAATTAAAATTAGGCGATAATCTATTTCTCAAGAGCCTTTGCCATAAGCCTGATGCGATACTCCTCTGAAGCGTAGGTAATGAACTCCAAGCGGGCATCATTATCCTTTGAGGCACGCAATCCAAACTCATCCAACAGACTCTCCACGCGCTTACCGACCGCTTCGCCCGAATCTATAATACGGATCTCTCGATCGCCCACCACCTCTTCGATAACATGACGCAAGAAAGGATAATGCGTACAACCGAGGACAATGATATCAACCCCCTGCTCGATCATAGGCTCAACAACCTTGCGTACAATCTCTTTGGTCTGAGGGTCATCCTCCTTGTTTGACTCAACCGCCTCGACAAAGCCTTCGCCAACGCTCTTAATCACCTCAACACCCTCTCCATATTTTGCCAACGTAGTGAGAAATTTTTCACCCTTAAGGCTTCGCTCGGTAGCCAAGACACCCACCTTACGGCTTTTGCTCTCCAGACAGGCAGGTTTAATGGCCGGCTCCAACCCGACAATGGGTGTATCAGGGAATATACTTCTCAAATGAGCTATCGCTGCCGCAGTAGCTGTATTGCACGCCACAACAACAAGCTTTGCACCTCTATCTATGAGCTCTCTTACAGCATTTTCTGCCAACTCACGGATCTGCTCCACGCTCTTTGAGCCATAAGGACAATTTTTACCGTCACCCAAATACAATAACGATTCATTTGGCAATGCTCGATGTAGCTCGCGCCACACCGACAAACCACCAAATCCTGAGTCATATACACCTATCGGGTTATTGTTCATTATCCTTTTATCTTATCTAAAATATACTCAACCAAACACTCATCGCTCTTGTCCGAACAATCCACCACATGAGTTGCCTGCATATAGTATGGCTCACGTTCGGCCATGTTTTTAGTCATAAACTCTACCAGTTCCTCATCGTTCAAACCTCTTAGTTTTGGTCTTTTATAACGACCATGAGGGCTCAAACGGGATGCAATCTGTTGGGCTGTGCGGCGCAGATAAAAGCTCTCGCCGATGGAGTTGATACGAGTCATATTATCCTCCCATGTAGGCACGCCTCCACCTGTAGATATCACCATCGAAGTCTCCTGCTCGGCTAACTCTTCGATCAGATTTCGTTCTGCTTGGCGGAAATATGCTTCACCTGCATAAGCAAAAATATCACTTACAGAGGCACCTTCACGCTGCTCAATCAAGGAATCCATATCGACAAACTCCATATTAGCGGTCTTTGCCAACTTTTTTCCTAAAGAGCTTTTACCGCAGCCCATATATCCAATCAAAAAAATCTTCACCTCACAAAAGTTTTTAGAACAAATTAAGTTGCTCTGAGTCAATAACTACCACTTCACTATCCTTTGAACCAGAGTCACCCACAGACTCCACATATTGCGCAGAGCCATCCGACTTTGCCATATTCTCAAGGTCAAGGTTATCTACTTCGGTAACCTCCGCATCGCCATCCGAGAATGATGCATCATCTATCTCCTCAGGATCTGGCTCAGCAACCTCAGGCTCTACAAACTTGAGCGATGAGACATCGTATGTAGTGATTCTCTTACCCTTGGCACGGTGGCTCTTAACTCCGATGAAGCTATCGACATCTATTTCATCCGCAGGACGTGACGCATGAGCACCCTTATATTCAACCACAAGAGTCGCTCCCTCGCGATTAGTAATAGCTACAAAGACCATCGAATTCTCGTCATCCAAGAATGGCTGCATCTTCTCGCTCGGCTCCAGCTGGAAACGCTTCATGTAGTAATAGTTCTGCTCCTTATCGAAGTAGCAAAGGCTATATATGCGTCCCGCTTCATACTTCTCGATGTGAATAGTCTCATCGGGGAAGTGCTGATCCACACCAAATCCTGTGATGTAGTATTGGTTCTTCGATGTCCAAACCACGATTTTATCATCGCCCTTGAAATCGCCCAACAGCATACCTCTACCATCGGTATTGAGGCGGCGGATATCTTCATCATACCAGATCTGCTGGCTGCCCAGAGTAGATGTTCCTCGCTCCTTGACCACGATCTTATGGATGCTGTAACGCGAGAACAGGTTTCCTGCCGCTGAGCGACCCTTGATAGCAATGGTCGAGAAGTCGAGTTCGGTAATAACCTTTTTAAGGCGTGGACGTGGACGGAAATATATCTTCAAAACCTCTGCCTCGCCATTAGGATTCACCGACATATAGAGGATATCGCTCTTTGGAGTACCCTTGGTCAAATCATACTCCTTGTCACGCGTAATACTCTTGATGGCACAACGCTTCATCATAATAGCACCACCACGACCATCGCGATAGAGTACATTATAGATCGTACGCTCATCATTGCGCTTAAAGACTCCGATATAGTAGATATTCTTATCGAAGAACGCCTTATCGCTAACCTTTGTAATGACATAGCGACCATCTTTCAAGATAACAATCACATCGTCAATATCGCTACAATCGCATACAAACTCCGCATCCTTCATGCTCTTGCCAATACCAAAGAATCCTTCGGCACGATCAACATACAACTTGGCATTTGTCACGGCAACCTTTGTAGCCTCGATAACGTCAAATTCACGGATCTCGGTCTTACGCTCACGCCCCTTACCATACTTTTCGCCGATACGCTCATAGTATGCTATTGCGTATTCGGTAAGGTGGGCAAGATCATATTTTGTTGACTTAATATCCTCCTCAATACGCTTAATTTCGTTGTCGTTCTTATCTTTATCGAAACGAGAGATACGGATAAACTTCAACTCCGTCAGACGCTTCACATCGTCCAACGTAACCTCTCGGCGCAAGAGTTTCTTGAATGGCTCCAAGCCCTTATCTACGGCTGCATACGCCTCCTCTGGAGTACGGCGACCCTCGATAAGTTCATAGAGTTTATTCTCGATAAATATACGCTCAAGCGATGCTGCATGCCAAGCCTCATTGAGTTCTGCCAAACGGATCTCCAACTCTCTACCAAGCAAATAACGCGTATGGTCGGCAGTATGGCGAAGAATATCCTTTACGCCCATAAAGCATGGCTTCTCATCCATAATCACGCAAGCGTTTGGCGATATAGAAACCTCACATGAGGTAAAGGCGTAGAGTGCATCTATGGTCTTATCGCTCGACTCATCGTTGGCAACATGGATGATAATCTCTACCTTATCGGCAGTCAAATCATCCACACGTTTGATCTTAATCTTGCCATTCTCATTAGCCTTCAAGATAGACTCCTTGATAGACTCCGAAGTGGTGGTAAATGGAATCTCGGTGATAGCCAAAGTGCGCTTATCAATCTTCGAAATGCGCGCTCGCACCTTAACTGCACCGCCTCTAAGACCATCGTTATAACGGCTGGCGTCCATCAGACCGCCCGTAGGGAAATCGGGCAAAAGCTGAAACTCCTCGCCTTTGAGGTGTGCTATGCTGGCAGAGATTAGCTCATTAAAGTTATGTGGCAAAATTTTAGAAGCCAAACCAACGGCAATACCCTCGGTACCCTGAGCCAACAACAAAGGGAACTTCACAGGTAAGGTCACAGGCTCCTCGTTACGACCATCATACGAGCGCATCCACTCGGTGGTCTTATTATTATAGACCACATCCAAAGCGAACTTAGACAAACGAGCCTCGATATATCGACCTGCTGCAGCATCATCGCCCGTAAGGATATTACCCCAGTTACCCTGAGTATCGATAAGCAAACCCTTCTGACCCAACTGCACCAACGCATCTTTGATTGAGGCATCACCATGAGGATGGTACTTCATCACATCACCCACGATGCTCTGCACCTTGGTTCTGACACCCTCAGCACAATGTCGCTTCATGGTATGCAAGATACGGCGTTGTACAGGCTTCAAACCATCATCAATATGAGGCACGGCACGTTCCAGAATAACATACGAAGCATAGTCCAAGAACCAATTCTTATACATACCCGTAAGTTTTCTGACGCCCTCCTCGTTCATCAAGCGATCATATCGACTCACACTCTGAGATGCTGGTTTTTCGACTACAGGGGTAGATTCTTGCGCCGACTCTTGATTGTCCAAAGTCTGCACCGCCTCCACCTCATTGGCTGAAGCCTCATTCTCAGTTGCTATCTGCTCTATTATATCTTTCTGCTCTGCCATTTATCGTCTGCTTATGCTTAATTACGCTATTTGCTCTTCGATATCCTCCTCTATACGGAGGTTGTTTACAATGAAATTCTGTCGCTCAAAGGTATTTTTTCCCATATAGAACTCCAGCATATCCGAAATCGGATCATCCTTAGTAAGACGCACCTTATCCAGACGCATATTTTCACCTATAAGATCCTTAAACTCCTCGGGCGAGATCTCTCCAAGACCCTTAAATCGGGTAATCTCAGCCGATGAGCCACACTTCTTTATCGCACGTTGACGCTCCTCATCGGTATAGCAATAGAAATTCTCCTTCTTATTCTGCACGCGGAACAGCGGCGTCTGCAGGATGTAGAGATGACCCGAACGAATCAACTCAGGGAAGAACTGCACGAAGAACGAAGTCATCAACAATCTGATATGCATACCATCCACATCGGCATCGGTTGCGATAATCACCTTATTGAAACGCAGATTCTCCAAACCATCCTCGATATTGAGAGCCGACTGCAAGAGGTTGAACTCTTCATTCTCGTAAACCACCTTCTTGGTCAAGCCATAACAGTTAAGCGGCTTACCTCTTAAGCAGAATACCGCCTGAGTCATGGCATCGCGAGTCTGGGTGATAGGTCCCATAGCCGAAAGTCCCTCGGTAATAAAGATCATGGTTTTCTCTGCCAATGGATTTTTGCTATCGGTCAGATGCACCTTGCAATCGCGCAATTTGCGGTTGTTCACCGCCACCTTTTTGGCTGTTTCGCGAGCCTTCTTCTGGATACCAGAGATAGCCTTACGAGCCTTTTCGTTCTCGGCAATTTTCTTCTGCATCACCTGAGCAGTCTCCGAATGTTTGTGCAGATAATTATCGAGATTGGTAGCCAAAAAGTCGCCTACAAACTGTTGCATCGAAAGTCCTGGCGCAATCTCCTTTGAGCCGAGCTTAACTTTGGTCTGTGATTCAAAGATTGGGTCATTCATCCTCACCGAAACGGCTGCAATCATCGAAGTGCGGACATCTGACGGATCATAATCCTTCTTCAAGAACTCCTTCACCACTTTGGCTACCGATGCGCGGAAAGCGGCTTGATGTGTACCACCCTGAGGCGTGTACTGACCATTAACAAACGAATAGTAACTCTCGCCATAACCCGACCCATGGGTAATCACCACATCGATATCATCGCCCGAAAGATAGATCGGTGGATACAAAGGCTCCTCCGAAAGATTATCGTTAACCAGATCCAATAGACCATTCTTCGATACATACTCCTGACCATTGAGGATAATCTTTAGTCCCAAATTCAGGTAGGTATAGTTACGCACCATCTGCTCCACATAGTCCAGATTGTAACTATATTCGCCGAAGATCTCCTCATCGACTCTAAAGCGAATCATGGTACCATTGCGCTCACTCACGCCACTCTCCCAGCTATCCGAGATCTCCAGACCTTGTGCAAAGTTTACGGTATGAGCCTCGCCGTCACGCACCGAGCGAGCTGTAAACTCACTCGAAAGCATATTGACAGCCTTCACACCCACACCATTCAGACCTACGGTCTTCTTAAAAGCATCGCCTTCGTACTTACCGCCAGTATTCATCTGCCCCACAGCAGCTGCAAGAGATTTCAACGGAATACCTCGACCGTAATCTCGCACCGTAACCACGTTATCTTCGATGGTGATCTCGACCTTGTCGCCCGCACCCATGATAAACTCATCGATTGAGTTATCTACGGTCTCTTTGATCAGGACATAGATACCATCATCTGCCTGCGAGCCATCGCCCAGCTTTCCGATATACATACCAGGGCGCAGACGCAAATGCTCTCGCGGGGTAAGCGTTTTGATGGCGTCATCATCATACGCCACCGCAGGATTTATATTTTTTTCGTTTGCCATATTCTTCAAAACTCTTTTCTCAAAGCTACTTCTGCTGAGCAACCTCACTACGCAACTGTGCCAAAGCATCAACCATCTGAGCCTGCACCTTCTGAGCCATATCCTTGATCTCGGTATTCTTAACCTCCTCTACCGATACTGGAGGCAGAACACGGATGGCGATACGATTGCGCCAATTTACAAAAGCACCCTTAAGTGTTGTGTGAGTACCTGTCATCACCACAGGCAGGATCTCCACCTCAGCCTCCTTAGCCAAAGAGAATGCACCCATCTTGAAGCGGTGAATCTCGGCATCCTTCGAGCGAGTACCTTCGGGGAAAATAGCCACGCTTGCACCCCTCTTAAGCCACATCTTACCTTGAGTAAGCACCTTTGCCATTGATTCCGATGCATTACCACGCTGGATAGGGATATCGCCATGAATCCAAAGAAGCTGCCCCACGAATGGAGTGCGGAAAACCTCCACCTTAGAGACCCAACGGAAGTTAAGCGGAATTTTATATGCCGCCAAGATATCAATCTGCGAGCAGTGGTTCATCACCATCACATATGCCTTTTTCTTGTCGATATTCTCCACGCCATCGATGGTACGTTTAGAGAGAGGAATACATCCGAAAAAGATGCTACAGATCAAACGCGAGATTTCATGCACATACTTGCGGCTCTTATCGAAAGGAACGGTCACAACCAACACCAAAAAAGAGAGAATCACAAGCACTGTGACGTACAAAACAACAAATGTATAATACAAAAACGATAACATAATCTAAGATTTTAAGTTAACAGGTATTCTATCTTGCAAATTTACTCATTTTTGCTCGGAGGCACAAAAATTTCGAAACATTTTTCTTGGCAAGTTATTAACAATGGGCAAATTTATCAACTTCGACTGTCAAAAGCTGACAGAGATATTGCGTTTTTAAATCATTTTCTTATCTTTGCTTTTCGAACCGACTTATAACATAACACTTTAAAGACTATTTAACATGTCACTATTTTCGATTTTCTCAGGCTCAAAAGCCCCCGAATACCCTACCGATACGCTGCCCCTGAATGAGGATCAGCAGCTCAAATTCACATTTTTCAAGCACGCATCTTTTGCTATCGAATATGCCTCACGACACATCTACGTTGATCCTGTGAGCGAGTATGCCGATTATAAGAGATTACCCAAGGCAGACATCGTACTTGTTACACATTCGCACTACGACCATTTTGACCGCGCAGCGATTGACGACCTGACTACTCACCAGAGTATCATCGTATGCGACAAGACATCGGCAGAGGGATTCGAGGGAGAGTGTTTTTTAATGACTCCAGGGCTCAAAGCTAAGGCTTTCGACAAGATCGAAATTGAAGCCGTAGCAGCATATAACACCACCGAAGGTCACACCGATTTTCACCCAAAATCGCGCGAAGATTGTGGTTATATTTTGACTCTTGAGGAGGGGTTACGTATCTACATCGCGGGCGACACAGAGCCTACCGAAGAGATGCTCGCGCTAAAGGATATTGATATTGCTTTCCTGCCTGTTAATCAGCCATATACAATGACCGTAGATCAGGCAGTAACGGCTATCAAGGCTATTCGCCCAAAGATCTTCTATCCATACCATTATGGCGAGGTTGACGAGAAGACCGACATCGAGCGATTGAAGCGAGAATTGGAGGGCGTTTGCGAAGTCAGAGTCTTCCCTATGGAGTAGGCAGAGGCAATTCAGAATTAAATTAGTGCAGAAAAAGACAAATGAGCTACTCGGCAATGAGTAGCTCATTTTCTTTGAAATAAAAACAGTTAAGAGGAAATTCTACGCGCTCTATTTTTTGCCGTTAATTTTGCGATCAATCAAATAGCCGACAAAGAATCCAAGAGCCGAAAGGATAAACATTGCCCCCGCTATAATAGGCTCTTCTTGACCTCTGAAATTTTCAGGAAGATTATTCGCCCAATAGAATCCACCCATCAAAGCTATACCAAAACCAATAGCCATAAACGCCACACGGATCAAAAAGCTTGAAACATTGAGGGTATTCTTCGAGAAATAGTGCTCAATAATGAGACCCACAACCATACCTATTGCACCAAATAACACCATACCTCCAATAACAGCAAGGAAGTTGTTGTGATAAGCATTGTCTGCCATACCAAAGCCAACACCCCAAATCATCAGAGCCCAACGCAACATAGCGTATTTATTGATAGGCGCAGCATTGCTGAACTCGCTCTTGTGACGATTTGCCAACCAATACTCAATAAAGAACGACACAAGAAAACCGACCGCTGCGGCAGCCATCGCCAAAATAATCCCGTACATTTCATTCATCGGAGTACCCTCCTTAGATTGATTAAAGGCGTAGAGGAAAACACTCGCCACCAAAACTCCTACCAAGCCCAGACGCAAGACCCAAGCTGGAGGGATAGAGATTTTACTATCCTTATTGCGGTTGTTATCCACCGACAAATACTCCAAAGTCTCCTCGGCATTGAGCTTTTCGAGAATATGCATACGTTCACGGCGGCGCATGAAGTAAGAGATAATTTTGTAGAGACCCAACATCAAGCTTCCTCCAAAAAAGACCACCAAAAAGGCTAAAATAAATTCATCTCGATACATAATTGTAATGTTTAAGGTTTATAATTAATTTATCTTTGTACAAAGTTTTCAGTCGCCACTCTCAGACATTGTGCCGAGGGGGCTTTCATCTATTTAGACGCAAAACCACCAAAAAGGTTACACTTTTCCCGAAAAAAATTCGGGATAATATATAAATGCAGTAAAAAACATCACTCCACCCAGCCAAATGGCGAGGATTGGAGTCTCTCGCCTTATTAAATATTTACCGTTAGAGATACCATTCAGCACTCGTTGCACTCGGCTGTGGCATGACGTAAATCTACATCACTATT
>JAFXLG010000067.1 GCA_017531305.1 Alistipes sp. | reverse complement strand
TCCACACTCCACACTCCACACTCTACACTCTACACTCTACATACAAAGCAAAAAAAACCTGCCCAAACTTTCTGTTAGGCAGGTTTAATAACTAACAATAATCGCCGTTATGAACGGATCTGCGCACCAGCCTTAGCCTCCAACTGACGAGCGATATTTGACATCGTCTTCTCGATTACCTTATCGTTAAGAGTCTGGCTCTTATCCTCCAAAGTAAAGCCCAAAGCGTATGACTTCTTGCCTTCAGGGAGCTTATCGCCCTCATAGACATCGAAGAGAGTGATGCGCTTCAAGAGCTTCTTCTCTGCAGCCATAGCTACGTTACGCAACTGAGCAAAAGTAACGCTCTTATCGACAAGCAACGCCAAATCTCGCTTAACCTCAGGGAACTTAGAGAGCTCCTCTACTGTGATCTTCTGCTTCTTAGCAGCACGAGTAATCAACTCAAAATCAATCTCGGCAAAATATACAGCCTGCTTGAGATCGAACTTCTGCAAGAGCTTAGGAGCAACAACACCCATCTCTACAACAGGTTTTGTGCCCTGCATATATACGATACCATCTGAATACAGATTACTCTGCGATGATTCGCTACGCAATGTATAGATATCAATACCAAAGCGGCGCAAAAGTTTCTCTACGGTAGCACGCAGGGTAAAGAATGATGCCCCTGCAGCCTTTACATTCCACGATGGCTGTGAATCCAAGCCTGTCACAGCGATTGCAATGCGATACTTCTCCGAATAGCGAGCCAAAGGATTCTCCTCTGCCTCAACCTCTGAATTGAAGTAGTAGCAATTACCCAACTCAAAGAGTCTAAGATCAGCATTACGGTGGTTTACATTAAGCTCCACTGCCTCCAACGCATTGAACAAAAGAGTCTGACGCATCACATTAAGATCAGCACTCAGAGGATTCATGATGCGAACTGAGTTTTCTGCCTTATATGATGTAAGTCCTTCGTAATAGCTTGCCTTGGTGAGCGAGTTAGACATAATCTCGGTATAACCACACGCAGCCAAATGATCGGCAGCGATATTGATTAGCTTATTCTTGTCTGGCTTTGGGGCGTACGAGAGAGTAGAGTGTACCGCCTGTGGAATCTCCACGTTGTTGTAGCCATAGATACGCAAGATATCCTCAACCAAGTCTGCCTCACGCTGAACATCTACTCGATATGGTGGCACGGCAACCTTCAAAATTCGACCCTGCTCTGAGATAATCTTCACCTCCAGAGCATCCAGAATTGTACGGACAGTCTCCTCTGGGATCTGCTTACCGATAAGTGAATTTACTCTATCCAACGACAGCTCAAACTCAAAATCTGAAGCTGGAGTAGGATTAATATCGATAATCTCGCTTGAGATCTTACCACCCGCCAACTCCTTCATCAAGAGTGCGGCACGCTTAAGAGCATACACCTGCATATTAGGATCAATACCGCGCTCAAAACGGAACGAAGCATCGGTATTCAAACCATGACGCTTAGCCGAACGGCGAATTGATACTGGATTGAAATATGCGCTCTCCAAGAATACATTAACCGTAGTATCAGAGATACCTGAGTCCAAACCTCCGAAGACTCCTCCGATACACATAGGACGCTCTGCCGAGCAGATCATCAGATCCTCAGCCGAGAGCTTACGCTCAACGCCGTCCAATGTGATAAAAGGTGTACCCTTGGCACAATTCTTAACCACGATCTTCTTACCCTCGATCTTATCGGCATCGAAGGCATGGAGTGGCTGTCCCAACTCAAAGAGAACGTAGTTAGTGATATCTACAAGGTTATTTTTAGGGTTGATTCCCGCAGCACGCAACTCATTCTGCATCCATTCTAGAGATGGTGCAATTTTGCAATCTGTAACAGTCAAACCTGCATAGCGAGGTGCTGCCTCTGGATTTTCTACCTCAACAGGTATCTCCAAATCGTGATTATCTACCTTGAAATCATCTACCGATGGCAAAGTGAGCTTAACATCCTCACCCTTAGAGCGCAAATATGCAACCAAATCGCGAGCTACACCAATATGAGATGCTGCATCAATGCGGTTTGGAGTAAGACCTATGCCGATCAAATAATCATCCTTCACGCCCAGATACTCATGAGCCGACATTCCGACAGGAGCATCCTCTGGAAGCTCCATGATTCCATCGTGCGATGAGCCGATACCCAACTCATCCTCTGCGCAAAGCATACCCAATGACTCTACGCCACGAATTTTGCTGCGCTTGATCTTAAACTCCTCATCACCGCCATTAGGATAGAGAACAGAACCTACCGTAGCACACAAAACCTTCAAACCCTGACGGCAGTTTGGCGCACCGCAGACAATCTGCAACTTCTCCTCAGCACCCACATCAACGGTAGTGATATGCAAATGATCCGAATCGGGATGATCCTCGCAAGTGGCAACATAACCTACCACAACACCTTTAAGACCACCCTTTACAGTCTCTATCTTCTGAAAGTCTTCAACCTCCAAACCGATATCTGTCAAGATGGTCGCAACCTCCTCGGCAGAGAGCTTGGTGTCAACATACTTCTTTAACCAATTAAAAGAAATTTCCATGATATATCTTATGTTTTACGTTAATTCTCAGATTTTAACCCACAAATATAGGCATTTTTCCCGAAAAGTGGATGGTTTATAGGTATATTCTTAACGAGTACCCAACCACAAAAATATCATACCCACCAAAATCAATAGCAGATCGACAAATTTTGCTCGCAGATTCTTCTCCTTGAAAAGCATCGCACCACAACAGAACGAAACTACTACCGAAGAGCGTCTTACCATCGAGACTACAGAGATCATCGCCTCCTCATTGCTCAGTGCAACGAAATATGCCAAATCGGCAGCCGAGAGCAGAATCGAGATGAGAGGGATAGCCCAAGTGAAGTGAAACTTCAATGCCTTAGCTCCCTGCAACCATGCTATGACGATCACAGCTACACCCATCATCAACATCTGATAGAAGTTATACCAGCTCTGCACAAAAAGTGGCGAAAGTTCACGGGTGATATATCTATCGTAAAGTCCGCTGACAGCACCTAAAATTGCAGCGGCAGCAATACTCAAGATCCATGTATTGTGACTGAAATCTATGCCCTCCTTTTTACCTGAACGGCTCAGCAGAAAAATCGAGAAAAGCGACAACGACACTCCCACCCATTGCATAGCGTTGAGTCTTTCGCCAAAAATCAAGAACGCTCCCAAAAGCACCAGCACAGGACGGGTGGCATTTATCGGACCGACAAGCGTAATGGGCAGATGCTTTATGCCTATATAACCAAAAACCCACGAACTGAGGACAATAATGGATTTAAGGATGACTTTAAGATGCGCCTCCAAAGGCATACTTGAGGTCTGAAATATCGTACCCTCGAACCAACCCAAATCGCACTCGCCAGAGATTACAATCGGCAGAAACAAAAGAGTCGAAATGATTGTATTCAGAAGTAAAACTATGGGTACGGAATTACTCTTCAGAGCCTGTTTTTTCGCCACATCGTACAAGCCCAAAAGTGCCGCAGATAGGAATGCCAACGATAGCCACATATCACTTTGATTATGAGAGCAGTATGCCGATTATTATGAACATCGCCAAAGATGTACTTGCCAAGCCATTGAGCGTACCGAAAGCGATACCGATATTACGCTGGCGAGTGGGCGTTACCAAAATATGCTCGGTAATGATGATCAGCGTAAACAACACGGCTCCAATCCATATCCAGAGATTCTGAGGCAAATAACTGACATACCAAAACAAAGCAGCGATAGAGACAATATGTAACGCAATGCTTATATAGAGCGATGTGCGTACCGAGAAGCGCGATGGGATGGAATGAAGCGAATTTTTAATATCGAAATCACGATCCTGCAGGGCATAAATTATATCGAAACTACCACACCATGTCATCACCAAAAGTGCCAAAATACATGGTTCCAAAGCGAACTCACCCCTAACGGCGATATATGCTCCCACGGGAGCAATCGAAAGAGAGAGCCCAAGCACCATGTGAGCCAGCGAAGTAAAACGCTTGCAGTAGCTATAGAACATCACCACAGCCAATGCCACAGGCGAAAGCCATGCAGTCAAAGGATTGATAGTCACAGCTGTAATGATAAAAAACAGAGCATTCAAAGCCACAAAAATCAACGCTGCGCGTGGCGAGATCTTACCAGCAGGGATCTCGCGGTTTGCAGTTCGAGGGTTGCGGGCATCAATCTCGCGATCTGCCCAACGATTAAATCCCATCGCCACATTGCGAGCAAAAACCATACACAAAACCACCTGCACGAGCAACGTAATCCACCAATATGGATTAGAGTTCGCCGCTCCGAAATCGCCCTCCCAAACAGCATATACAAACGAAATCAGTGCAAAAGGCATTGCAAATATCGTATGCGAAAATTTGACTAAATCTGCGTATTTTTTGATAGTATTCATTTCGTAAAGTTTTTGAGCAGGCAAAATTACTCAAAATCTTTCAAATTATTCTCTGTGGATGTGCTATTTTGACTAAATGTTGATCTCTTAGAGGGATTTGAGTCTGCGAGATATTTGTTTTTATGCTTTCACTGAGCAAAACACCGTTGTTTTGTTTTTTTTCATTATCTTTGCGCAATTACATATATATAATAATGAAAAACATTCGTAACTTTTGTATCATAGCCCATATCGATCACGGCAAATCCACTCTGGCTGACCGTCTGCTGGAGTTCACAAATACACTTAACCAACGCGAGATGCAGAGTCAGGTGTTGGATAACATGGATCTTGAAAGAGAAAAAGGTATTACAATCAAGAGCCACGCTATCCAGATGGAGTATCACGCTCGCAATGGCGAGACTTACGTGCTCAACCTGATTGACACCCCAGGACACGTGGACTTCTCGTATGAGGTCTCGCGCGCCATCGCCTCTTGCGAGGGTGCTTTGCTCGTGGTAGATGCTACGCAGGGTATTCAGGCTCAGACAATCTCAAACCTCTACCTCGCCATTGGTCATGACTTGGAGATTATCCCCGTGATGAACAAAATTGACGTTGAGTCGGCAATGATTGACGAGGTAAGAGATCAGATCATAGATCTTATCGGCTGCAAAGGAGAGGATATACTCTTGGCTTCAGGTAAGACGGGTCAAGGTGTAGAGGATGTATTGGAGGCTATCGTAGAGCGTATTCCAGAACCTAAGGGTGATGAAAATGCTCCATTGCAGGCTCTCATCTTCGACTCGGTATTTAACCCATTTAGAGGTATTATCGCATATTTCCGCGTATTCAACGGCACGATCCGCAAGGGCGACCACGTCAAGTTCTTCAATACGGGCAACGACTACGATGCCGATGAGATCGGCGTACTGAAGCTGAAGATGTCACCACGCCAAGAGATCAAGGCTGGCGATGTGGGATATATCTGCTCAGGTATCAAGACCTCTACCGATGTCAAGGTGGGAGACACCATCACCAATAAAGCCAACCCATGCTCGCAGGCTATCGAGGGATTTGAAGATGTGAAGCCTATGGTCTTTGCTGGTGTATATCCTGTGGAGGCAGATCAGTATGAGGATTTGCGTGCATCGCTTGAGAAGTTGCAGCTCAACGATGCCTCACTTACCTTCGAGCCAGAGAGTTCCTTAGCGTTGGGATTTGGATTCCGTTGTGGATTCCTCGGCTTGTTGCACATGGAGATTATTCAGGAGCGTTTGTATCGTGAGTTCGACATGGATGTGATCACTACCGTTCCAAACGTATCATATCGTATCACCACTACTTCGGGCGAGGTGCTTGAGGTACACAACCCATCGGGATTGCCCGAGATTACCAAGGTAGCAACCATCGAAGAGCCATATATCCGTGCGCAGGTTATCACCAAAGCCGATTTCTTGGGTGCTGTAATCAAACTCTGCATCGACAAACGAGGTGTGATGACGACTCAGAACTTCATCACTCAGGATCGTGTGGAGATTAACTTTGATATGCCACTATCGGAGATCGTATTTGACTTCTACGACAAGCTAAAGAGTATCTCTAAGGGTTACGCATCGTTTGACTATCACCGTACAGGTTATCAGCCAAGCCGCCTTGCTAAGCTCGATATCTTGCTCAATGGCGAGCCTGTTGATGCTTTGTCATCGCTAATATATGCCGACCATGCCTATGACTTTGGTCGTAAGATGTGCGAAAAACTAAAGGAGTTGATCCCTCGCCAGCAGTTCGATATTGCCATTCAAGCTGCCATCGGCTCTAAAATTATCGCTCGCGAGACTGTGAAGGCTGTTCGTAAGGATGTGACTGCTAAGTGTTACGGAGGTGATATCTCGCGTAAGCGCAAGCTTCTGGAGAAACAGAAGGCTGGTAAGAAGCGTATGCGTCAGGTTGGTCAGGTGCAGGTGCCACAGTCGGCATTCTTGGCTGTATTGAAAATGGATTAAAATTATAAAAATCACAAACGGTTCGACTCATACTTTTGTCGCGGTAAGGATGATCGGACTGCAAACAGAATAAATAATTATGAAGAAAACTATCATTGATCTTTTCGAGTCATCGGTTGCCAAATATGGTAACAAGTGCTTTTTGATGGAGAAGCGCACGACCAAGTTTGAGGAGACTACTTATGCCCAGACCAAGGCTTTGGCGTTGAAGGTGGGTGCAGGTTTGGCATCTATGGGCGTTAAACCTAAGCAGACGGTATCAATCTTGGCTGAAGGTTGCAACAATTGGATCATCTCGGAGCTTGGTTTGTTGTATGCAGGAGCTATCAGCGTGCCACTTTCGATAAAGTTGGAAGAGGCAAACGACCTTCTTTTCCGTTTGCGTCACGCCGATGTTGAGACTATCTTTGTCTCACGCAACCAGTTGCCTAAGATCCGTAAAATCCGCGAGCAGTTGCCTCTCGTCAAGAGTGTCATCATTTTTGACGGAGTGACAGAGTTGGAGGAGGGCGAGATTCTGCTCTCTGATGTAATGGCTAAGGGAGAGGAGTATCTCAAAGAGAACGAGAAGGAGTTCCTCGCCATTGCTGAGGCTATCCAGAACGATGATTATGCCACTATCACCTACACATCAGGTACTACAGCCGATCCTAAGGGCGTAATCCTCACTCACCGTAACTATACTGCCAACGTAGAGCAGGCGTTGACACGTATCTCTATCCCACCGACATATCGCACGTTGATCATCCTGCCACTTGACCACTGCTTTGCACACGTTTGCGGATTCTATATCATGATCGCTTGCGGTGCTTCGGTAGCAACAACTCAGGTGGGTCGCACTCCAATGGAGACGTTGAAGAATATCCCACTCAACATCAAGGAGGTCAAGCCACACTTCCTTTTGTCGGTTCCTGCCCTTGCCAAGAATTTCCGCAAGAGCATCGAGACCTCGATCAAGAAGAGTGGTCCTACTGCCGAGAAGTTGTTTAAGTTTGCCTTGAAGGTTTCTTACGAGTATAATCAGGATGGTTTCTCGAAGGGCAAGGGATGGCGTTTTATCCTCAAGCCATTGGTTGCACTGTTCGATAAAATCCTCTATCAGAAGGTGCGCGAGGGCTTCGGCGGCGAGCTACAGTTCTTCGTAGGTGGAGGCGCATTGCTCGACTCGGAGTTGCAGCGTTTCTTCTATGCTGTGGGTATGCCTATGTATCAGGGCTATGGTTTGTCGGAGGCTACGCCAATCATCTCGACCAACTCAATCGGCGCGGGCAACCACCGCTTCGGCTCTTCGGGTAAGCTCATTGAACCACTCGATATCAAGATTTTGGACGAAGAGGGCAAGGAGATGCCTTGTGGCGTAAAGGGCGAGATCGTGATCAAGGGCGAGAACGTCATGGCAGGCTACTGGAAGAATCCTTCGGCTACTGCCGAGACTGTGAAGGATGGCTGGCTCTATACGGGCGATATGGGTTACATGGCTGAGGATGGATTCCTCTATGTCTTGGGACGTTTCAAGAGCCTTTTGATCTCTGCCGATGGCGAGAAGTATAGCCCAGAAGGTATGGAGGAGGCTATCGTGGATAAGTCACCTCTGATCGACCAGATCATCATCTACAACAACCAGAGTCCTTTCACTTCGGCTATCGTAGTACCTAACCGCGAGGCGGTACGTTCGATGCTCGGCGGCAAGGATGACGAGGAGTCATTGGCTAAGGTAGCACAGGCAATTTATGGCGAGGTGGACAAGTATCGCACAGGCGGAATCTATGCCGATGAGTTCCCAGATCGCTGGTTGCCAGGAGCTTTGGCTATCGTGGGTGAGCCATTCACCGAGCAAAACGGTCTTGTGAATAGTACGATGAAGATTGTTCGTGGCAAGGTGGAGGAGTATTTTGCCGACCGTATCGAGTATGTCTATACTCCAGAGGGCAAGAAGGCAGCCAATCCAAAAAACTTGGAGTCTATCAAGCAGATTGCAAAGTAAGGTTTCTTACATATCAAATAATTAGAGTCCGCCGATGAAGCGGACTCTTTTTTACACTAACTTTTCAAATTATCTCATGCTTTATTTCATAGGAGCGGCTGTGATCACTTCTTTAGAAATAGGTGTGGAGTAATCTATTTTTACAGAAAGCACCTTGACCCATTTACCAGATGCATCTTTAATTCTTACTCCAGCTTCTTGTAATTTTCCTTCATCAGGTGAAAATATACCAGCGATCTCTTCTGAGTCATTAGCCTTATGGCATAATGTGATTTTATTGCCCTGCTCCTCAATTTGAATCTCTGAATCAGATTCAAACTCTTGCTTTACGCTTTCCAACGAAAGAAGTTGCATGAATTTAGCATTAATAGATGTGCGTGGCTCATCGCATACTAACTCTCCATTTTTCCACATTTTATAACGCATTTCAAACGAATCAAAGAGTTGTACCACACCATTGCTCCACTCTATGCGAAATGACACTTTGTCGTTATTCTTTAGTACCATAAAGACGCCTGTCACATCCTCTCCATTAAGGGTGAGATCGTAAATATCAGTCTTATCCTTGCTCTCTCTTGCTACAACTTTAGCCTTAAATTCTGCTCTGAATGAGTCTAAGTTTTGTAACTTTTCCAATGCTTCAAATACAATCTCCTCCGCACTCTTTGCGTGCGCCTCGTTTGTCGGACTAATCAAGGCAAAGATTCCTATAACCAATACTGCCGCCAAACCTCCTATCCTTGCTGCATTGAGCAACCATGAGTGGCGCGGGCGCTGTTGTGGCTTCTGCAACTTAAAACCCTCAGCCGATGGTGCAAATCGTGGAGTAAGCAACTGCTCGACACGCTGATCAAGCTCCTGCATATTGTTATTCTGGTTCTCTAAGTTCATAATTTTACTTTTTTAAAAGGTTTTAAACTAAATTAAAGTAATCCCTCCTTGCGCATAGCATCGCGTATATGCTCTATGCCGTAACGATAGCGGGACTTGGCGGTGGAGAGAGGAATATCCATGATATCTGCCACCTCTTGAAACTGACACCCCGCGTGCAGATGCAGACGGATAACCTCGCTCTGCTCTTGTGGTATGGTCTCAAGCAATCGCCCGATGAGTTGATACTCCTGCTCAAAATCTTTCGCCTGCAAATCATCCTCACGAAGATCCCTGAGGCACTCAAGATCCACAAAGTTAAGTTTGCGCCTATCGCGAAGCCTTTGCGCACAAGCATTCATCAGAGAGCGGTAGATGTAATACCTCATATTGTGAATCCCCTCACGATAGTTGGTGCGCAACTTTAGATACAACTCCTGAATCACATCCTCGGCAACCTCTCGGCTCCCCAACCGATAGCAAGCGTAGCGATGCAGGGATGGAAGTTCGACCAAGATGAGCGACTCAAGCTGCTCGACATACTCTTTAGGAGGTTTGTTGTTGAATTCCATAAGTTTTTAAAGTTAATAATCCGTTATCTGAAAATGCACTTTCACTTAATAAGACGCAAAACCAGAGAAAAAGATTTAACCTTCGGCAAAATAAATATCACAAACATAATAAATCAAGTTGGCAAGGCAATAAAAAAGGCTCAAAGTTTGGATTATTGGGGAAAGATATTTATTTTTGTAGAAACAAAGTCAAAGCATGATGTGTCGTAGCATACATAAGCAGTCGTGGTGGCGTCATTGTTTAGAATAGAACAATGTCTAAGATCACGCTATGTATGTATAATATAACATAACTCTTTGAGCCATTGTTCTGATTCGGAGCAATGGCTTTTTGATTAAGCCCCATGACTTTGAGAGTAAAACACAGAAACTCAATTAATACTTAGAGTATATGAAGACCAAGAAATTCTTACTATCCGAGAGCCAAATGCCTACGGCATGGTATAACATTGTGGCAGATATGCCCAACAAGCCATTGCCTGCTCTCGATCCTCGAACCAAGAAACCTATCACAGCCGAAGCCATGTCTCAGATCTTCGGCGAGGAGTTGGTCAAGCAGGAGCTTTCGACTGAGCGTTTTATCGAAATACCTGAGCAGGTACAAGACCTATATAAAATCTGGCGACCTACGCCTGTAGTCCGCGCATACAACTTAGAGCGAATGTTGGATACCCCAGCCAAGATCTATTTCAAGAATGAGGGTACATCTCCTGCAGGTTCGCACAAGCCTAACACAGCCATTCCTCAGGCGTATTACAACGCCAAGCAGGGCATCAAATATCTCGCAACAGAGACCGGTGGCGGTCAGTGGGGAAGTGCAATTGCGTTGGCTTGCCAATACTTCAACATCGACCTGAGAGTATATATGGTAAAGGTAAGTTGCCAGCAGAAGCCATATCGTAAACTTTTGATGAACGCATGGGGAGCAAACGTAATCCCTTCGCCAAGCGACACAACTCAGGCGGGTCGTGATATTTTGGCTGCAGACCCTGAGTGCTCGGGCAATCTCGGTATCGCAATTTCGGAGGCTGTCGAGAGCGCATTGGCACACGGCGAGGATACACGATATTGTTTGGGTAGCGTGATGAATCACGTCTTGTTGCATCAGACCATCATCGGCGAGGAGGCTATCCGTCAGATGGAGATGGCAGGAGATGAGCCAGACGTGGTGATTGGATGTTTCGGTGGCGGATCGAATTTTGCTGGTATCGGCTTCCCATTCATCCGTAGAAATCTTTGCGAGGGCAAAAAGACAAGAGTCATTGCCGTAGAGCCTGCATCTTGCCCTAAGCTCACGCGCGGAGAGTTCCAGTATGACTTTGGCGACACGGTAGGTTTAACTCCAATGATGCCGATGTACACTTTGGGACATACGTTCCAGCCAGCCAATATCCACGCTGGAGGTTTGCGTTATCACGGTGCTGGATCTATCGTCAGCCAGCTCTATAAAGATGGGTTGATGGAGGCGGTTGCAATCCCTCAGCTGGAGACATTCTCGGCAGGTATGATGTTTGCCAACAGCGAGGGTATAATCCCTGCTCCAGAGTCTTGTCACGCGATCGCCTTAGCGGTACGCGAGGCAAAGAAAGCTAAAGAGGAGGGCAAGGAGAAGACCATTTTGTTCAACCTTTCGGGTAACGGAATGATTGATCTCTACGCCTTTGAGCAATACTTCAACAACAAACTTCAGGATCATGAGTTGCCTGAGTCGGAGATTCGCCGAGCAATAGATGAATTGGATAAGATAATTAAATAGAGTTTTTATCATGGAAGATAAGGTACGTCAATCGCTATCGAGGATTGTTCACCCCGAAACTCAAAAGAACATCGTAGAGAGTGGCATAGTACATAGCGTAACAGCACGAGAGGATAAGATCGTAGTGGTCTTGATATTCCCCAAGAGCCGAGATCCATTTGCCATGCGCATCAAGAGCCTGACAGAGCAGACCTTAAAGGATTCATTCCCCGCAGCAAAGGATAACATCACGGTTGTAATCAAGGAGGGTGAGGCAAGAGCTCCACAGCCCAAACGCGAGAGCACTACGGTAAGAGTCGGCAAAATCATCGCCGTAGCTTCGGGCAAGGGAGGAGTCGGCAAATCAACCGTTACAGCAAATTTGGCTCTAACGCTACGCAACATGGGCTACCGAGTAGGCTTGCTCGATGCTGACATTTATGGTCCTTCGCAGCACAAAATGTTCGGCGTAGAGGATTATCTGCCCGATGCTGTGCAGCAAGATGGCATGGATTATATCATCCCAGCCCAAAGCCACGATATCGAGCTAATGTCGATCGGCTTTTTTATCCAACCTACAGATGCGCTGATGTGGCGCGGAGCTATGGCAACCAACGCGCTTAAGCAGTTGCTACACCAGACCATGTGGGGAGGATTGGACTTTCTGCTAATTGATATGCCTCCAGGCACGGGAGATATACACCTTACGATGATCTCCGAGGTCAAGATGGATGGTGCGGTAATCGTATCGACTCCACAACAGATCGCCGTTGCGGATGTAGTACGCGGAGTAGAGATGTTCCGCCACGAGCAGGTAGCTGTTCCTGTGTTGGGTATAATCGAGAATATGGCATGGTTTACTCCTAAGGAGTTGCCAAACAACAAATACTACATCTTTGGACAAGGCGGCGCACGCCGATATGCCGAAGAGGTCGATGCCCCATTCCTAGGCGAGGTACCTATCGTACAATCCATAATGGAGGGTGCTGAAAACGGCAAACCGGGTGTAGAGGTCGATCCCGATGTGGAGAAATACTATCGCTTGATTGCCGAGAAGATAATTGCAGGTCTGTAGATCTGCAATTATTTTTTTTGTTATGTCCTATTTAACCCGTTAAATCACTATATTTGCACCCTGAAATAAGAAACCATTTTTGTCAAAATGAGAATTTTCTACACTATCCTACTGCTTATTGTCAGTAATATATTCATGACCTTCGCTTGGTATGGTCATCTGAAGTTACAAGAGATGAAGCTCATCTCTTCTTGGCCCTTGTATTTAGTCATACTCTTTTCGTGGGTCATAGCTTTGGCAGAGTATTCTTGCCAGATTCCAGCCAATCGTATAGGCTTCATCGGCAACGGTGGTCCATTTACGCTGATGCAGCTCAAGGTGATACAGGAGGTTATCACACTCATCGTATTTACCCTCTTTTCGACAGTTGTATTCCGTGGCGAAGCACTTCATTGGAATCATTTGGCAGCCTTCTGCTGTCTGATTTTGGCGGTGTATTTCGTATTTATGAAATAGAGAGATGAAACGCGAGGAGCTGGAGATACTACTAAAGCCCGAGGTAAGAGAGGCTATCAAGATAAATCTTGAGCGTGATCCACTCAAGGTGGCTCTCGATAAGAGTGTACCCCATGCGCGAGAGGTAGCCACTCAGGTAAAGTATTTGCAACGAGCCCGCAAAAAACTCCCCACGCTATTCAAGGCTCAAGCCATAATCCCCGACCGCGGATTTGAGCAATCATCGAGCGAGGAGAGTGCAGCAGCAAAGCCACTCGAGGGCAATACTCTGCTTGATCTGACTTGCGGATTAGGCATCGACACGCTACACTTTTCGCATAGATTCAAGAGAGTGATAAGCCTCGAACGAGATGCGGTTTTGAGTGACATAGCGCGAGAAAACCTTCGCCGCATGGGGATTGACAACGTAGAGGTAATAACCACCTCGGCAGAGGAGTACCTCGACTCTTGCAGAGAGCATTTCGATTGGATATATGTCGATCCCGATCGCCGCACGGAGGATGGCAAACGTATGGTGAGGTTGGAGGATTGCTCTCCAAATGTAATCGCTCTGCGGGACAAGATGCTATCCATCGGCAATAAAATCGCAATCAAAAATTCGCCACTATTTGATGTAGAGGAGGCTTTCAGGCTCTTTCCAGAGGCATCGGTAGAGGTGGTGTCGCTGGCAGGAGAGTGCAAAGAGGTTATGATATATATAGACTCCGAGCCTGCCCATATCGCAGCGCACGCCATAGGTCGTGGCAGGGTGGAAATTTTAAGATCAGAGATCGAAGATTACATCTGCAAAGAGAGTTTCTCGCCTGAAAATTATAACTATCTTATAATCCCCGATGTTGCCATGCAGAAGGCTCGAATCGTAGCGCAGACACTACGCGGGGAGGCTGATCTTTGGAGCAATAACTCATTTGGATTTGCTCACAATCTACCCCAAAACGCCATTGGGCGCGTTGAACGCATCAGCCGCATAGAGCCTTTCGACATAAAACAACTCAAGCGAGAGTTTAAAGGTGTTGGCTGCGATATCACGCTCAGAGAGTTCCACATGAGCGTAGATGAATTACGCAAACGCTGTGGCATGAAGTCGGGTGATAAACAAAAATTAGCATTTACCAAGATTCAAGGCTCGGCTTACACTATCTATCTGGAGTAATTGTTCTTCTATTTAGGTGAATTACATACAGCATCCACCTACTATAATATCCATCTACCCCACACCCAAATCGGTATTATTCAATAAAACCTCCACCTTGGGATTCTCCGCCAGCATGGGATATACCTCAGTCTCAAACCAACGTGCGAGGGCATGATCCCTACGCATAGGAGTTGTATTATCACAAAACAGATTGACGCTATAATACTCAAAATGCTCCTCAGCCTTTGCCAAATCATCCATTATTTGCTCCTTGGTCTGTCCCTCGACACAACAAAGCAGGCACACGCCCTGAAAATATCGAGCTACATCCTTAGCAGTGACATCTTCATTAATACCTTTATTCCACGATTTACGAAGTCGCCCATCAAAGCTCTCTACTCCACAACGGAATTTCACCTCAGCAGGCGAAAACATCTGAGCAAATTCACTCAGTTGATGACGATACATATAGTGCGCTTCGAACCATAGGGTATGGATTTTACGCTCGCGCACGATATCTTTTATATGCTCAATACTTTGCGTATCAAGCTCCATTGCCGAGCCAGAGTTGATGATATCCAACACACCATACTTTCCGCATACCCGTTCAAGTACGGATGCATTCATCTGATATGGATCTTGACTCACATCGTGATAGTAATCACAGAAAGAGCATCCCTTCCATCTGCACCCCAGCCCCTGCAGAAGGAGCATTTCGCGCTGAAGTTTACTCTCTATCAACGAATAACGATCCATCGCCTCTTAGCTTAAAATAGCTTTTTATACAATAGATTGCCGCATATGCCATAGGCGTTCCAAACACGCTCTCGATCAACAATTTGGATACATATTGGAACACAATCATCATTATTAGGTCGTGCGTAGAGACCACACCAGCGAAAGCTATAAGCACAAATGGCAATGAGTCAAAGATATATGCCACCGCTGAACTACCGATGGTACGCAACCACAACCATCTGCCCTTGGTGCGGATCTTAATACGCTCCATAAGCCACGCATTAGACAACTCACCCATAAGGAAACCCACCAACGAAGCCACAACGATGCGCGGCACATAGCTAAAGATGTGGTCGTAGGCTGCAGCAGTCTCTGCCAGATAATCGGGCGAAGGCATGGTTACACCGATGGCGGTACATGCCATCAAAACGATGTTACACAACAGAGTCAGATAGATGATTCGCTTGGTAGTGCGATACCCCCAGATTTCGGTCAACACATCACCCAACATATATGCAAAGGGGAAAGTGATGGTACCCGCATCGAAATAGAAGAGTCCAAAGAAACTCACGACCTTGACAGCCATGATATTGGAGACAAGGTATAGTGTAATGAAGAGTGCCGTCAGAATCATCAACGGCGATGAGCTGAAATCTCGGTTTTTTAAAGGGTTTTCCGATACCTTATTCATACGTCTAAAAAATATAAAATTAAACCTGCTCCAATCAAGAGTCGCAAACTCCGAATTGGAACAGGAATATATCAACTACTTCTGCTCGTTGGTAGTAATGTATAGCTGAGCATTCTCTTGATTTGCTACATTACCGCTGTAAACCTTAATCGAGCGAACATCCTCAGCCTTGATGCTTGAGAAGAACTGATAGAGAGCCTGAATAGGCACTCGCAAGACATTACCGTTCAAGCGCACCTCATACTTAGGATTCATCATCACGGTTGGAACGCTATTCTGGAGATCAACACCCGGAGCATCAGCCAAAACATCCATCAAGGTCTTATCCTCTCCCTTGTAAGCAGAACTATTGCCAACAGTGAGGAAGTAATTATCTGGAGTAGTGCTGAGGACTGTATTGCCCTTACCCTTAATAGGTGCATCAGACTCTGCCTTGAGCGTAATCTTCAAACTTGCACTACCCTCCTTATCGACTACTGCCTGAGCAATAGCACGCTCATAACCAGGAGCATTAACCTCAACGATAGATTCACCCAACTTAGCAGAAACAGAAAACTTACCGCTACCGCCAACCTTGCCGAAGTAAATAGTAGGGAAATCAGCAACATTGATAACCGCCACAATAGCTCCTGCTACCGCCTCGCCTGCCTCGTTCTTCACTTCGCCTGTCAAGCGACCTTTCTGAGATGCTGTAACGCGCTCTCCGCGAGGATCTGCTTGCTGTTGAGCAGCTACTGCCACAGAGAAGTTACGCATACCTCCGCCACCGCCGAAGCCCATAGGCTGAGCGAGGATTGTTTGTGCAGTAAAAATTAGGTTGAAGAGAAATAAAAACTTAAAAATCTTCATATTTGTTGTTTTTAGTTGTTAAATAAAATAGCTTACGCCAAAATATATTGGCAAATATAGCACAAACAATATAATTTACAAAACTCTCCCAAGGCTTTTCACCCTCCGAAAAATACATTTCACCCTACTCAGTTGTAATAATTCCCGCTTACAATATTAACAAAAAAACTCCTCGTCCGAAACCGAACGAGGAGCTAATATCAGAATCCCGACTACGGGGAAATTACTACTTCTGATTGAGTGCTGCGTGAGCCGCTGCCAAACGTGCGATTGGCACACGGTATGGAGAGCAACTTACGTAGTTCAAACCTGCATAGTGGCAGAACTCTACTGAAGATGGCTCACCACCATGCTCACCGCAGATACCGCACTTCAAGTCTGGACGAGTACCACGACCCTTGAATACAGCCTCGCGTACCAACTGACCTACACCATTGCGATCCAAGATCTGGAATGGATCAGCCTTCAAGATGTTCTTCTCCAAATATACTGGCAAGAACTTAGCGATATCGTCACGAGAGAAACCGAGAGTCATCTGAGTCAAGTCGTTTGTACCGAATGAGAAGAACTCTGCAACCTCTGCGATCTGGTTAGCTGTAACGGCAGCACGTGGAACCTCGATCATTGTACCTACCAAGTAGTCGATCTTATCGTTGCGCTCTGCGAATACCTGATTAGCAACCTCATCGATGATGTTCTTCTGGTAGCGGAGCTCCTTGTGGTTTCCTACGAGTGGAACCATGATCTCAACCTTCACGTCTGTACCTGAAGCCTTCACGTTCATAGCAGCCTCGATGATAGCGCGAGCCTGCATCTCTGTGATCTCTGGATAAGTGTTACCCAAACGGCAACCACGGTGACCAAGCATTGGGTTAACCTCATGCAAATACTCAACCTTAGCAGCAACTGCCTCGTAAGTAATACCCAACTCCTCAGCCATCTCACGCTGCTCCTTCTCTGTGTTTGGAGCAAACTCGTGCAATGGTGGATCCAAGAGACGTACGATAACTGGATAACCCTTCATAGCCTTGAACAAGCCCTCGAAGTCACCACGCTGCATTGGGAGCAACTTAGCCAAAGCTACACGGCGACCAGCCTCATCATCAGCCAAGATCATCTCGCGTACTGCCTTGATACGCTCACCCTCGAAGAACATATGCTCTGTACGGCAAAGACCGATACCCTCTGCACCAAATGCAAATGCCTGAGCAGCATCGCGTGGAGTATCTGCGTTAGCACGTACCTTCATAGTAGCGTACTTACCAGCAAGCTCCATCAACTGACCGAAGTCACCACTGAGGTCTGCATCCTGAGTAGCAACCTGACCCAAGTAAACCTCACCTGTTGAACCGTTGAGTGAAATCCAATCACCCTCCTTGATCTCGTAACCGTTAACCTTGATAGTGCGAGTCTTATAATCGATATTAAGCTCACCTGCACCTGATACACAGCACTTACCCATACCACGAGCAACAACGGCAGCGTGTGATGTCATTCCACCGCGAGCTGTCAAGATACCAGCGGCATCCAACATACCCTTCAAATCCTCTGGAGAAGTCTCGATACGTACCAAGATTGCCTTCTGACCAGTCTCATGAAGTACCTTCTCAGCATCCTCAGCGAAGAATACTACTGGACCTGTAGCAGCACCTGGAGAAGCAGGAAGACCCTTAACGATAACTTTAGCAGACTTGATAGCTGACTTATCGAATACTGGGTGCAAAAGCTCATCCAACTTAGCTGGCTCGCAACGCAAAACGGCTGTCTTCTCATCGATCAAGCCCTCGCGCAACATATCCATAGCGATCTTAACCATCGCTGCACCTGTACGCTTACCGTTACGGCACTGCAACATCCAAAGCTTACCGTCCTGAATTGTAAACTCGATATCCTGCATATCCTTGAAATACTGCTCCAAGTGGTGCTGGATCTCGTTAAGCTCTGCATATACTGTAGGCATAACCTCCTCCAATGAAGGATACTTCGAAGCACGCTCCTCCTCAGAGATGTTCTGAGCCTTAGCCCAACGGCGTGAGCCCTCGATTGTGATCTGCTGTGGAGTACGGATACCTGCAACAACGTCCTCACCCTGTGCATTGATAAGATACTCACCGTTGAAGATGTTCTCGCCGGTAGCAGCATCGCGAGAGAAAGCAACACCTGTTGCAGAGTTCTCACCCATATTACCGAATACCATT
>JAFXLG010000066.1 GCA_017531305.1 Alistipes sp. | reverse complement strand
ATAGTGATTTTCTGGCAAAACAAAAGTTTTTTCTCGGCAAATAGGCAATAAAAGCCTTTATTTTGTACTGATTTTGAACATTTCGGCACATTTAACTCACAAAAACAAACTGCGAAGCAGTCGTGAGGAAAATACACACTCGCTGCTTCGCAATTAGAACATCGTGTTCGGACAAAAGCCCTTACTTGAACGATATCTCGTAACAATCGCCCGTATATCCTGCACCTACGATATATTGTTTGGCTGTAGGTGAGAACTGCTCCTCATAGAAATGATGGCAATGACCGCACAAAATAGCCTTCAAGAGTGGTTGCTCCTTAAGCCATGCGATAAACTCTAAAGTAGGCTCGTCAGAGAACTGCTGCACCGAGCGATTACGCCACTGCTCCGATTCTGGGAGATTTGGGTCGCATTGGTATTTCGATGTGATCTCCAACGGAGCACCCGTCACATAGGCACAACGACCACCGTTGGACTTTAGATTTGCTTCGCAATGCTCAGGCGTATAGAGCGGCACATGACAAAGCATCACGATAGGTAAACCCTTCTTGACCTCGCGTTTAAAAAGTTCCAGTTGCTCGCGCGTAAAATTATAATAGACATCATCCACCGAGACAAAATTTACGCCGTTGATAACCTTCGAATTAAAAGTCACATTGCATACATCGCCATACGCCTTCTGCAACTTAGCACGACTCTGAGCCTTATATGCCTCATCCTCCTTCGCCTCGCCAACATACAACGAATACTCATGATTACCAGTAGATGCAAGCCACTCGCCCACTCTGAGCTGTGAACGAATGAACTCAACATTTCGTTCACTCACAAAATCAATCATATCGCCCGTATGGATCATCACCAAGCCTTTGCTTATGGCGTAGCGCACTTGAAGATCAAAATAATGTTCTGCACGCGAGAATGATCTATAACGTCCAGCAGCAAGATTCATCTTACGCTCGCCATCACGCTCATCGGCACGCGTCATGTGCGAATCCGACACATGCAGAGCCTTGAAAGGTTTGGTCGCGCCAACATTAATCTCCAAAGGACGCACGTTGAGTTTGAGCTTATTGAACTTTTCATCTACCGAGTCTGAGCCATCGGCTCTCAGATATGGGAGATTAATGGCATCCAACTCAGACGCCAACATCAATCCGCCACACAAAGAGAGGAATTCTCGTCTATTCATAATTTTAGGTTTTAGTTAAAGCAAAATTACAAAATAAAGATAAAAAAACAAAGGTTTCGCAACCCTAAAGTCACGAAACCTCTATTTCCCATTTATCATTATAAGGCTTGGCATAATCGCTCGGAACTACGCTCTAGATGATGCCCGAAACTGCGCCTGAAATGATGCTCTAAACAATGCTCGAAGCCACCCCTGAAACAACGCCCAGAATCGCACCCCAAACAACGCTCGGAACCGCATCCGAAAGCGCACTCAGAACTACGCCCGATATCACACTCGAACCGCACCCCAAACAACGCTCGGAACCGCACCCGAAACTCGCCCGAAGCTGCACCCGAGATGATGCTAAATCAAATTTAAGCCTTATGCAATCTCCTTCTTGCGGCTCTTCTTAGCAGCCAACGCCTTCTCAACCTCGATCTCGAAGTCGGCAAGTACGTTCATGTAGTTGATGAACGCCTCGTATGACGATCCGTAAGGATTGAAATATGAGTGTACGTCACCGTCTGAAAGCCACTTTGTAGCCATATAGTAGAAGTGATCTGAAGTCTGCATGAAGTTCCATACATACTCGAAATCAGCATTCTTCAACGCCTTAACCTTATCCTTCAAACCATAGAGCTTAGCGAAAGCCTCGTTCTGAAGCTCGTTACCCAACCAAGCTGTAACATCGCGCTCCTCATCAGCCCAAGACATTGCGTGTGGGCAGTGCAAAACGCTCACTGGCTGTGAAGCCTTAGCAGCCTCGCTAACAGTGGCAAACTTAAGGTCGTGCGCAAGGATAGCCTTTGGAAGAGCCTTCATGAAGTCGAAGATACCTGTATCTGCCTTCTGGTGCTCACCAAATGTCTCATAATCCATGAAGATGTTAACCAACTCACCTGCATCCTCTGCAACCCATGTAGCATACTTCTCAGCAGTAAGTGGATACTGATCCCAACCCTGATTAGAGAAGCGGAAGCCGATATCGTCTGAGAGCTTGTAGTTACGCATCAACACCTTAAGGCGGTTGTCAATAGCGTTGGTATAGATAAAGTTAGGAGACTTCCAACCCAAGATGTGCTTAGCACCCTCAGCCAAGATAGTCTTGAAGCCCAGCTCTGATACCATCTCACCGATCTGGTCAGAGTAGATAAGCTCTGTGTTACGGAAAGCAACTGGCTTCTTACCGAACTCCTCCTTGATCATCTTAGAGTGAAGCTTAACCTGCTCCACGAAATCCTCCTTCGATGAGAGTGAAGCCAAAGAGTGAGAATAGGTCTCAGCCAAAAACTCTACACATCCTGTCTCAGCCAAAGCACGGAACGAGTCCAATACCTCAGGGCAGTATGCACGGAACTGCTCTACGGCAGAACCTGTGATAGAGAACGAACACTTAAAAGCACCCTTATTCTCTTTGATGAGCTTCAACAAGAGAGCGTTCATAGGCAGGTAGCACTGACGAGCAACCTTCTGCATGATAGCGCGGTTAGTGAAGTCATCCAGATAGTTATGATCTTTACCGATGTTGAAGAATCGATAAACCTTCAAGCGCCATGGCTGGTGTACCTGAAAATACAAATTAACTGTTTTCATATTCTATTTTTCGTTTTATTATTTTGCACATTCATTTATCGCATCCTCATACACATCCTTGATCTTGGCTGCAGCGTTATTCCACTTCAAACCTGTAACCTCCTCAAGACCCTTGGTAGAGAACATCTTTGCCAATGCCGGATACTTCACAAATCCATAGATGGCATCAGCCATAGCATCAACATCCCAATAATCAACCTTCACGGCATAATCCAAAACCTCGGCTACACCACTCTGCTTAGAGATAATAACCGGTACGTTTGAACGCATAGCCTCCAATGGTGAGATACCGAATGGCTCCGAAACAGAAGGCATGATATATACATCCGAAAGCTGGAACATCTTATCCACATCGTCACCCTTCAAGAAACCTGTGAAGTGGAAACGATCGGCAATACCCAAGCGAGCGACACGGCGGATAACGTGATTCATCATATCGCCCGAACCTGCCATCACAAAACGCACGTTAGGTACACGCTTGAGAACCTTGGCAGCAGCCTCCACGAAGTAGTCAGGACCCTTCTGGTAGGTGATACGTCCCAAGAATGTCACGATCTTATCCTCCACGCCACGCTCTGGTGCCTCATTCTCCTTGTTTGAGAAACGCACCGCATTGTGAACGGTAACAACACGCTCTGCAGGAATACCATATTTCTCAATAACGATGTTACGTGTAAGGTTAGACACTGCAATCACACGATCGGCAGCCGCCATACCCGCGCGCTCGATATCATATACTCGGGTATCGATATTATCACCCGAAGAACGGTCAAACGAAGTAGCATGCATATGTACCACCAATGGCTTGCCCGATACACGCTTCGCTGCGATACCAGCAAAGTATGTCAACCAGTCATGCGCATGGATCACATCAAACTGACCCTCCAACTGACGAGCAACCTCGGCTGCTACAACAGCATAGCGGGCAACCTCCTCCATGAGGTTAGCACCATACTTACCAGAGAAGGTGTAACGCTGAGTCCAGCTATCACCTTCACGCTCCCAGAACTTCTTACCTGTACGCTCGTAGCTCTCACGATAGGTTGCAAACTCCTCAGGAGAGATATAAGGAACCATATTCGAGTCGATATGAATGAACGAAATTTTGCGCATGATGTCGTCAGCACCCTCGATAGTCGAGTCGCAATAGCGAGCCTCGATATCTGAAGCATTGACAACCTTCACAAAACGCTCATCCTCATCACCCGAAGCACGAGGCATCACGAAGATAACCTCCACATCGTTGCGTGCCAAACCTCGGGTCATACCGTAGCATGCTGTACCCAAACCGCCGGCAATATGAGGTGGGAACTCCCAGCCAAACATTAATACTCTCATCCTATTATCTTTTTATTTATTTCTTCTTGCGTACACACTTTCTTTTAGGAGCTGCCTCAACCTCCTGAGCCTTTGGCTCCTCTGCCTTACATGCCGACTTCTTGCAGCACTTCTTCTTAGGCTCCTCGGCTACAGACTCTGCCTTAGCTGCCTTAGCTGCTTTGGTAGCCTTAGCCTTTGCTACAGAGAGCTTCTTCTTATACTGCTCGTTGAGTGAGCTGATATAGAGCAAACCACCTACCGATGTAGCCTGTGAAAGACATCCGTGAGCCTTGAATGGAGGATCACCCTCGAAACACTCGCTCACTGAACCGATACATGCAGTCTGGATCTCCTCATCGAAGGCTGCCAAAATATCCTCAGCCTCTGGCAAGAAACGCTCGCCTGCGATAGCATAACAAGCCTTAACATAGAACATCAGAGGCCATACCCAGATTGCGCCATTGTGGCTTGCCAAATCCTCCGAACGCTGATCCTCAGCGTATGATGGTTGATAGAATGGGTTACGAGGTGAGAGTGAACGGATTCCGCGTGGAGTCACCAAGTGCTGACGTACCACACTCAAGACATCCATGATCTGCATCTCGTCAAGCATTGTGTAATCCAATGCACACGCTACAAGCATATTTGAACGGCGGAAATCGTTTGTCTCGTAATCGTTCACATAGTCTGCCAAATATCCCTCCTCGAGCCAGAACTTAGATATAAACGACTCTTTGGTCTTGGCTGGGATCTCTGACCATGCCTCTACGAAAGCCTTATCCTTCATCTTACGTGCCAAAGCCAAAGTATAAGATACAGCATTGTACCACAAAGCCTCGATTTCTACGGCATAACCAGCACGCTGTGCTACAGGCTCACCATCGACCTTGGTATCCATCCAAGTGAGTGACTCGCCGTATGCTGCAGCCCAGATCAAACCATTGTCATGGAGCTTAACCTTATCGCCGAAGCCACGCTTGTAAGCCTCCAAAATAGACTTCATAGCCTCGCCATAACGCTCCCAAATCTCCTTAGCCGAAAGATGCTTCTCCAGATTCTGCAAAGTCCAGAAGAACCAAAGTGGGGCGTCGGCAGCAACCCACGCTGATGCAGAAGCGGCGAAATCACCATCCTTCATATTGCGAACCATTGTATCCAATACCTCGATACAATCCTCCTTATAATTCTGCTCAAGAACAATACCTGGCAACGAGATCAGCGTATCTCGACCTATGGTTCCATACCAAGGATATCCTGCGATCATCTCGGTACGACCACCCGGGCGGCGAACTACAAACTGACGAGCCGAATGGTGCAGACAGCTCTTGAAGTCGATCTTGTGGGTACGGCGTGCGATAGATGCCTCATAGATCTGGTTGATAGTCTCACCTGTAGCCATCTCATCGGTAGAGGCTGAGAAGATCACACTCTCACCCTTCTTGATAGGCATCTCGAAATAACCTGTAGTCAAAAGATCCTCATAGCCGTCATAGCCACGCTTGATCTCTTCTGGATACTCGAAATCGTAGTACCAATCTGGTGCGGCAACGAACTCGGCATCAGGCTTATTTGTCTGCAAATAGAGCCATGGATAGCCCTCATAGAGCTTACACTTGACACCGTTCTGGATTGGATAAGAACGACCATTAGCCTCCATATTTGCCTTCGACAAAGCGTGCTTATTGCGGAAAGCAAAGAATGGGCGCAAACGCAAAGTAGTCTCTGAGTGAGCATCCACCAAAGTATAGCGGATCATAAGCTGAGTACGCTTGTGAATCCACAAAAGCTCCTTGCGAAGGATTACACCACCTACACGATATGTGATGGTAGGGGTAGGAGTGTACTTAAAGTCTGTAATGTACTTGTGACCACGTGGCTCATACACACCACGATAGCGGTGCAAAGCCAAGTTAAATGACTGGTCGTGCTGGATGATTGTCTCATCGAGCGAAGAGAGCAACACGTGTGCCTCATCACTTGCGTCAATCGGAGCAACCATCAAGCCATGGTATTTGCGAGTATTACAGCATACAATAGTGGTACTCATGTAGCCGCCCTTACGGTCTGTTGCAAGCATCTCACGCTGCAAGGAATACTCCAAATTGCCTAATTCGCTCTTATCAAATGTTAGTGCCGACATATTATTGTTTTTGAAATATTGTTTAAGTGTAGTAAAGTTAGTAAAACTTTTAGCAATACCCAACTTTTTTACGAAAAATATCTAAAATTAACAGACTTTAGTCTGAATTTATCCATAAATCCGACTTTTGCCCGAGTGGAGAACCCACTCGGACAGAGTCGAAAAGAGTTATTGCATTAAGCCCACTTTACAAGGGCAAAGTCCATACGATGTGGCAAGCGGTCATTCTTTGGATATACACGCAAAGCTACATCGAACGAGCCTGTACGCTCAGGAGTATAGTCGATAGAGAAGGTAACCTTCTGACCCTCTACACTCTTAACTGTCAACTGCTTAGTTGCAACTACGTTCACAGCCTCGCCAGACTCAATCTGCTTAGCCACAACCAACTCCACGCCCAAATCCTCAGCCGAGAGTGCTGCAACATCCAGAGTAACCTCATAGAGGTACTTCTTATCTACGAAGATAGCCTCGTTATCCAACTCCACACGCTGAGTGTTCAAGATCTTCACATCATCCCAAGCGGCAGAAACCTTACGCTTCCATGATGCCATCTCGCGAGCCATGCGGTAGTTGTTCGAGATCATCTGCTCCTTACGAACCTTAAGCTTGTTATAGAAACGATCCTCATAGTCGATGAGCATACGGTTGGTAGTGAAGTTAGAAGCGATATCAGCTACGCACTTCTTAACTGCGTCAACCCAACGATGTGGAACGCCATCCTCTGCTACATCATAATATAAAGGTACGATCTGATCCTCGATAGTGTTGTAGATCATCTCTGCATCCAACTCATCCTGGAATCGCTGATCGGCGAACGAACGCTCCATAGGAAGCATCCAACCAGCTCCCTCCTTGTAGCCCTCAACCCACCAGCCATCGAGTACTGAGAACTGCATAACACCGTTCATCACGCACTTCTCGCCTGATGTACCTGAAGCCTCCAATGGACGAGTAGGAGTATTCAACCATACGTCAACACCCTGAACCATGCGGCGTGCAAGCTCCATGTCGTAGTTCTGCAAGAAGATGATCTTACCTACGAATTCTGGCATTGACGATACCTCAACGATACGCTTGATCAGATCCTGACCTGGCTTATCGTGTGGGTGAGCCTTACCTGCGAAGATAAACTGTACAGGACGCTCCTTATTATTTACAAGTGCTGACAAACGCTCCAAGTTAGTGAAGAGCAAGTGAGCACGCTTATATGTAGCGAAGCGGCGCGCAAAACCGATTGTCAATACATCGGGACGGATGCGCTCAACAACCTGTACCATCTGACGTGGAGACTCGCAACGTACCTGCTTTGGATCGCTGTAACGCTTACGGATGTGGTTGATCAAACGCTCCTTCAAGGCGATACGCTCCTGCCACAACTCCTTGTCATCGATACGGTGAACACCCTGCCACTCAGGGATATCATATACGTGCTTGTTGAAGCCCTCTGGGAAGTAACGCTCATACAAGCGGCGAAGGTTCGAAGCAACCCATGTTGGGAAGTGAACACCATTTGTTACATAACCGATGTGCAACTCGTTCTTGAAGTAACCTGGCCACATATTGCCCAAGATATCCTTAGAAACCTCGCCGTGCAACCAACTCACACCGTTAACCTCCTGTGAAAGGTTACATGCCAAAACTGACATTGAGAAACGCTCGTTTGGATCTGATGGGTTTGTCTTACCCAAGTTGATGAACTGCTCCCAAGTGATACCCAATACATCAGGATAGTGTGACATATACTGACGGATCATTGACTCAGGGAATGCATCGTGACCTGCTGGAACAGGTGTATGTGTAGTAAAGAGCGATGATGAACGTACAACCTCCATAGCCTCAGAGAATGACAGACGCTTCTTAGAGATAAGGTTGCGGCAACGCTCCAAACCAATAAATGCTGCGTGACCCTCGTTGCAGTGGTAAACCTCCTGCTTGATGCCCATCTTTACCAACGCACGGATACCACCTACACCGAGCAAGAGCTCCTGCTTCAAGCGATTCTCCCAATCGCCACCGTAGAGGTAATATGTGATCTGACGATCCTCCTCGCGGTTTGCCTCATAATCTGTATCCAAAAGGAAGAGATCGGTACGACCTACCTGACACTTCCAAACACGTGCAGACAATGTACGACCTGGCAAAGCAACCTGAATAGATACCCAGTTACCATTCTCGTCACGAACTGGAGAGATAGGCAACTTAGTGAAGTTCTGAGCCTCGTAGGTAGCTACCTGACTACCCTGAGCTGAGAGCTGCTGAGTGAAATATCCATAGCGGTACAAGAGACCTACGGCTGCCATAGGCACGTTTTTATCTGATGCCTCCTTGAGGTAGTCACCAGCCAAGATACCCAAACCACCAGAGTAGATCTTAAGCGAAGAGTGCAAACCATACTCCATTGAGAAGTAAGCCACCTTTGCGCTATCATCGCTTGGCTTCTCTGCCATATACTCCTTGAGCTGAGCGTCAACTGCATCCAACTGAGCGAGGAAGTTCTTATCCTTCTCCAACTCGTTGATACGCTCCAATGGGAGCTTATCCAACAAAGCGATTGGGTTGCGATCTACCGCATTCCACAACTCGCTGTCGATAGACTCAAAGAGATCCTTAGCCGACTGAGTCCAGCACCACCAGAGGTTGCGAGAGATAGTCTCCAACGCGCTCAAGCGTGAAGGTAGACGCTTCTCGACCATCATACGATGCCAAGCTGGCTTGTTCGATGTGAGCTGCTGACGTACGAAGTTGATCTGCTCGGTATAGCTACCACCGTCTGACATAGCACCACTGTTTGCACGAGCAACGGCGTTCTCCATAGCCTCGGCATAAGCTGCCTCGTAAAACTTGAAGAAGTTCTTCCACAACGCCTGCTCAGAGATTGCCAACGATGACTTGCGGATCTCAGCCATCTCCTGCTCGTTGAGCTGCATATAACGCAATGTTGCATCTACGATCTGCTGCACGGTGTAAGCATCGTTGTTGCCCTCACGGCGAACAACCTCAACACCCTGGCTGCTTGCCAACTTTGTAGCCCATGCACCGAAACCTGAAAGGTTAGATGTGATTGTAGGTACAGAGAATGCCACAGACTCGAGTGGAGTATAGCCCCATGGCTCGTAGTATGATGGGAATGCTGTAAGGTCAAGACCTACGAGCATCTCATAATAGCTCTTATTGAAGACGCCATCATCACCCTTCAGGTATGAAGGAACGAAGATGAGCTTCACCTTAGAGTTCTCGCTCTCCAATACGCTACCCTTGATTGAACGTGCGATAGGATCCCACTCCTCGTTATCCAGATAGTGAGTAGAGAACTTCCACTGTGATGCGTCAATTGAGTTTGTCTTGTCTGCCAAGTGACGAACCAAATCGGCACGTGCACCATTGTTAGCGGCAGGAACCATTACATAAGCCAAGATCTCACGATCGAGGTTATATGATGCCAAACGCTTCAAAGACTCCATGAAGATATCCAAGCCCTTGTTGCGGAACTCATAGCGACCGCTTGTACCGATGATAAGTGGCTCCTTCACAAACTTGTGATCCAAGCAAGCCTCAGCAACCTCGATCAAAGCCTGACGAGCCTCTGAACGCTTCTTGTCCAACTCCTCACCCTTCCAAACGAAATCGTTCTCGAAACCGTTAGGAGTGATGTGAGTAACCTCGCGACCCAACAGATACTTGCACTCGTTGGCTGTAATGTCGCTCACTGTAAGGAACGCATCGTGATACATAGCTGCAGCCTTCTCGATAGAGTGCTTTGCAGTAACGTTGAAACGGCGAGCCAAATCATCTGCATTGAACTTGTGGAGGTCTGAATAGAGTGACAAACCATTGCCTGCGATGCAACGACCTGCTACGGTAGCGTGTGTAGAGAATACAGTGGCTACGTATGGAGAGTACTTACGCAAGTACAAACCACCCGAAGCAGTCATCCACTCATGGAAGTGAGCAACAACCTTATCTGCAGACTTTGCTACATTCTCTACATAAGACTTGATTACCTGACCTGCAACATAACCGAACAATACAGGCTCAACGTAATCCCACTGACCAGAAATTGAGTCAACATGGTAATCCTCCCAAAGGTGCTTCAAGACATCATCCTTCTGAGAAATCAACGACTTAAAGTCGATCAAGATAGCGATTGGCTTACCCTCTACATTCCAACGACCCATACGGATGCGGATACCCTCCTCATAGAGGCTCTCGCGCCATGCTGGCATCAATGTATCGTCAGCCTCAAACTCAGGGTTTGAACGCTCCTGCATAAGATCTGGACCGATAACGATATAGTTATCGCCCATCTTCTTAGTAACAGTCAAGGCTTTGGTCGCAAGCACCGTGTGGATGCCACCAACCTTGTTACATACCTCCCAACTCACCTCAAAAAGATGATCGGGCATCTGATTATTAATCTTCATAATTTATGTATTAATTGTTTCTTGCTATAAAATTCAAAGCAATATTATTTCCGCATAAAACGCCGCAAAGATAATACTTTATATTTATATTTCAGCATTTTAGATAAGAATTCGCAGTATTATTAAAATAATTTAACAATAAATTAATAATTTTTAGTAATTACACTTCGAAAAGGCTCTCTATCACCGCATCAGATATCATAAACCTCTCTGGTGGAATACTTAACCGATCGCCTTCAAAACGCAAATCTCCCGCTTCGATCCAACTCCTTGCAATTTGCATAACCCGATCACGTACAGACTTGCCAAATCGCCCTGAGAGATACCCAAGAGAAATGCCTTCGGCACACCTAAGCGAAGTCATAACATACTCATTAAAATGGTCTGACTCAGAGAGTTTTTCGCGAACATACTCACGCTTGGCGATATATTCCGCAACGCTCTGCTCCGAGCAATGTCGCTCCAAGCCATTATAGGAGTGAGCACCAGCTCCGATACCCAAATACTCCACTCCATGCCAATAAGATGAGTTATGCTTGGCTCGATAGTCGGGCAGTGCAAAATTCGACACCTCGTAATGTTCATAGCCCGCAGCGGTCAGCCTATCATGCATGAGCCTAAACTCCAACTCGCTCTGTTCCTCATCGACCTCTCGCATCAAACCGCGCTCCTTACGTCTGCCGAAAGTTGTATTAGGCTCTATGGTCAAATGATACGCCGAGATATGCTGCACACCCAAATCTAACGCTTGCGCGATGCTGCTCTCGACCACATCGCAACCGAATCCATCAACACCAAAAATCAAATCAACGGTGATATTGGAAATTCCCGCACGTTGCAACCTCCGTACCGCATCGACAGCTTCCGAAGCTGAGTGTCGGCGATTCATAAAACGTAACTCATCGTCATCGAAAGACTGTACACCAAGGCTAACTCTATTAACCTGTGTCGCAGCGAGTTGTGCAACCCACTCATCGGTCACATCATCGGGGTTAGCTTCAACGGTAATCTCATCAATCTGAGTGCAATCAAAAATTTCGGAGGCGCGATCTACAAATCGCTGAAGCTCCTTGGGAGGAAGAAGCGAAGGCGTACCACCACCGAAATAGATTGTTCTTACGTGCCTGTCGTGCAAGAATTCACGTTGTTCCTCCAACTCACAATGCATAGCTTCGATAACCGAGCCGAGATGTCGCAAATCTGCCACTCGGAAGAAATCGCAATAGGCACAAATCCTCTTGCAAAAAGGTATATGAAAATAGAGTCCAGCCATGATTCTAAAAAATACAAAACTGCCCAAAACACAACCCGCTGAGCAGGAGCACAAAATTAACCAAAAAAGATAACATCACAATAGATATACAATATTTATTATAAGAATTTCCTCACTTTAGTCACCCGTTTCGGCACACTCTATGATAAGAGAAAAGAGGCTGAGCCAAATAACAAACAAAAGTGACGCAACGCCGCATGAATATTAAAAATTCACAATTTAATAACATTGGATTACCTATTGATTTACTGATGGTTACAACCTTAAAAACCGATTTTGAAAAAAAATCCGAGTTTTTTAGTGTTAACACTTTCACAATTCGGATTGTTTAATTAAATTTGTACCGCTGAAATATGGGTATGCACTTTAGGCTTAGCTTTTTAAGCGGTGCAAAAGAAGCCCTCAGGCAAAGCAAACAGACTAAGGATAAGAAGTTTAATTCAAATATTTTTTTAAAACTATGGCAAAAATTGATTTGACAAAGTACGGTATCACCGGTACTACTGAGGTGGTTTACAATCCATCTTACGATGAGCTCTTCCGCGAGGAGACTAAGTCTGATCTTACAGGTTTCGACAAGGGTGTCGTTACAGAGATGGGCGCAGTAAACGTAATGACAGGTGTTTACACAGGTCGTTCACCTAAGGACAAGTTCTTCGTAATGGACGAGACTTCTAAGGATACTATCTGGTGGACTTCTGAGGAGTACAAGAACGACAACAAGCCTGTAACTGAGGCTGCTTGGGCTGAGTTGAAGGCTTT
>JAFXLG010000065.1 GCA_017531305.1 Alistipes sp. | reverse complement strand
ACGCCTGTTTTATAAAATTTTCGCTAAACACCCTTTAGAAAAAATAGCATCCCATTCATAAAACACCCCTAAGGGGTGCGCCAATGCTTCTGCCGAGTTTGGGCTTACGCAAACAGATAACTTTCTTTAGCATGAAAATTAATAAAACACCTCTTAGAGGTGTCATGCCACAGCCGAGCCAGAGCGAGTGCTGATTGGCATCTCTACAGCAATAATCTCTACACTAAAATTTCCGTTAGAGACTCCAATCCTCAGCCTAACGGCTTCGGTGGAGTGACGTGAGAAGCGACCAAAATGTCAGCAACACTCTTCAGCAAAAAGAGCCTCCTGCCAATAAAACACCCGTTACGGGTGTGAATTTTGAATTAATATGCGTATATTTGTTAGAGCAAAACCTAAAAAACAATAAAATATCATGAAAAAACTACTTATCTTGGCGGCAGCCATAGCTTTTGGTGTGCCTGCCTCTGCCCAAATCTACTATCAGGATGCCACTAATGTGGATATGTTGCGTCACTCGTTGCGTCAGGAGCCTCAACGCCGCGAGATCATCCTGCCTAAGGTCAATGGCTATACAGTTTATAAGGCTGATTTGCACACACATAGCATATTCTCGGATGGTGACTGCACCCCAAAATATCGCGTTCGCGAGGCGTGGTTGGATGGTCTGGATGTGATGGCTGTGACCGAGCATATCGAGTATCGCCCTATGGAGAAGCCATATATGCAGTTCCTGCGTGCCGAGATTTCGGATAAGACCAAGCAGGAGCATAAGGGCATCGTCAGCGACCTGAATCTGCCTGTCGAGCTCTCGAAGAAGGAGGCTGCGGCTTATGGTCTTACTATCATCCCTGGTGTGGAGATCACACGTACACCCGAAACCATCGGTCACTACAACGCACTCTTCACTACCGACAACAATACGATCCACGCCGAGGACCCTATGGAGTCTATCAAGAATGCCCGCAAGCAGGGTGCCCTGATCATGCACAACCACCCAGGGTGGAGACGTAAGTCGTTGGATATGCCTGAGTTCGAGAAGAAGGTTTATGGCGAGAAACTCATTGACGGTATAGAGGTGATGAACGGTGCTGAGTTCTACCCTAAGGCTGCTACACGTGCTGCCGAGTTGGGACTCTTCGTATCTTCAAATACCGACATCCACAACTCCACTGCATTGAGCTACGCTGCGGGTGGTCACTTGCGCAATATGACGTTGATTTTGGCTAAGGACAAGTCGCTCAAGTCATTGAAGGAGGCTTTGAAGGCTCGCCGCACGTTGGCATATTCGTATGGCTCGGTGGCAGGAGATGAGCAGTTGTTGAAGGATTTCTTCACCGCTTCGATTTCGTTTGAGACGCTGAGCGTAAATGCCAAAGGCGCACGCACCATGATGATGACCAACAACTCATCGTTCGACTACTATTTGCGTTTCGGCAATGGCAATATGGTAGAGTTCCCTGCCTTCACCACACGCAAAATAAGCACAAACAACGCAGGCGAGGTGAGCTTCACCGTACTTAACATGTGGACTGTCGGCGAGAAGAATCCTTTGATTAAGTACAAGTTCTAAGCTAAGAGAATTCTCACCCCTAAGGGGTGTTTTATGAGAGGGAAGCAGTGGGAATTCAAAATTCAAAATTGCGATTAAGCGAGTGCAGAAGCCTTTTGTATTTGGTTTATGCCGAGCATGAGCAATTTTGAATTCTGAATTTTGAATTTTGAATTATTAATATGTATCTTTGCAAAATCTAAAAACTAAGAATATGAAAGAGATGGTATTGGTATCGGGTGGTGCTGGTTATATCGGTTCTCACACCGCAGTTGAGTTGATCAACGCAGGTTATGATGTTGTCGTTGCCGACAACCTTTCAAACTCAGATATGAGTGGCGTGGAGGGTGTCCGTAAGATCACAGGCGTAGATGTTCCTTTCGTGAACGTGGATTGCTGTGACAAGGAGGCTTTCCGTAAGGTTTTCGAGCAGTATAACTTCAACTCTGTAATCCACTTCGCAGCATTTAAGGCTGTGGGTGAGTCTGTTGCAGACCCTATGAAGTATTATGGCAACAATTTGGTATCGTTTATGAACGTAGTGAACCTCATGCGTGAGTTCAACCGTCCAAATATTGTCTTCTCTTCTTCTGCTACCGTCTATGGCGAGGCAGACGAGTTGCCTGTTACGGAGCTTACACCACGTAAACCTGCTACATCGTCTTATGGTAATACAAAGCAGATGTGTGAGGATATCTTGCGTGACTCGGTGAATGCATACGATGGCTTGAAGGGTATCGCGTTGCGTTACTTCAACCCTATCGGAGCTCACCCATCGGCTCTCATCGGCGAGTTGCCACGCGGTGTACCTCAGAACTTGGTGCCATTCATCACTCAGACTGCTGCTGGCGTAAGAGAGTGCTTGAGCGTGTTTGGTGACGACTATGACACTCCAGACGGATCATGCTTGCGCGACTATATTGATGTGGTGGATCTGGCTAAGGCTCACGTTGTTGCCATCACTCGTATGGTCGAGGACAAGAACAAGGAGAAGTATGAGATCTTCAACGTAGGTACAGGTAACGGCGTATCGGTGTTGGAATTGGTGAATGCTTTTGAGAAGGTGAACGAGCTTAAGCTCAACTATAAGATCGCTCCACGCCGTCCGGGTGACGTTGTGGCTATTTGGGCAGACACTTCATTGGCTAATGAGGAGTTGGGCTGGAAGGCAGAGCGTTCGTTGGATGATACTCTCCGTTCGGCTTGGGCTTGGGAGAAAAATGTTCGCGGCATAAAATAAATACCTTTTTTGGGCGTTTGTTTGTTAAGAATAGACCCACTCGCGGTGAGGATAAATAAATTTTGTAGATGAGAAAACTATTGCTTTTGTTGGTTATGGTGACTTTGGGCGTGGCTACGGCAGATGCTCAGAAATACTATATCCCTAAGTTCAAGAAGACCAAAGAGGTGCGTGATTATGAGATGGACGTTAAGCGTAAGGTATATCTTACGTTGGGCGGAAGTTTCAATATGGGTTTGGGTTTCCAGAACCATATCAAGTATAAGGATCACGGCTACGATGTGAAGTACGATGAGAATATGCAGTTTGACGGCGCAAGTGTGTTGCTGGGTGGCGGTTTCCGCGTGACGGAGAATTTCCATGCTGGCATTGAGACAGGAGTGCTGATTCAGGCGGCAATCAATGCCATGCCTCTGTACGCATCGCTCAAATACTACTATGGTCCTTCGACACGCCAGAATCGTACACGTTTTTTCAACTACCTAAATGGTGGACCTCAGTTCTACTTCAACGATAAGAGCAAATCGACAGGTTATATGGTCGGAGCTGGTGGCGGTATGCGCCTGTTGCTGATGAAGAGCGTGCGTACCGATTTCTATGTCGGCTATCAGCTCAATGTCCGTGGCGTGAAGCCAAACATGAACGGCTCGGAGCAGGTAAATCCATCGAGCATCAAGTTCAACCAATATGCTCATGTAATTCAGGTGGGACTCTCCATCCCAATCCTATAAGGGTCTGTCCGAGGAGCTACCTAAGTAGTGACAAATCATAGAAAAGAGTGCTGACCAATGTGTCAAGCACTCTTTTTTTGTAAATATATGTGTCAAAACATATGATATATTGTCAGAAATTTGGCATTTTAAATTACAAATGTTATATTTGTAAGACACATCTTATGCTTTGTTTAAAGCGTAGGGTGTTTAAAGAGAGAAACCTAAACCTAAAACTTAAATCTATTTTGCTATGAAAAAACTACTGCTTGTAGTTGCAGCTATCTTCTTTGCTCAGGGTCTTATGGCTCAAGCTATCAGCCCTGAGACGTTGGCGAAGCGCGCCAAGCGTAAAAACCTCACGGTCAAGGAGTGGAATACCGATGCCAGCAAGAAGAGCCGCTGGTTGGATCACTTGACAATCTACGATGAGAAGGGTCGTAAGATCGAGGAGGTGGAGTATAATCAGTTTGGACAGGTCGAGCGTGTCACCTGCGAGTATGATCCTGTGACCGATAAGGTTATCAAGGAGGTGATCTACAATGACCGCAATAAACCTGAGCGCATCCGTAAGTATGAGTATAACGAAGACGGCACCAAGCATAAGCAGTATAACTATCTGCCTAACGGTAAGCTCTATACGGTCAAGATATTTGAGTACGCTTTTGATGAGAATCCTTAGTGGGGAGCTTTTTAGCGTAACCCCACTTTAGACTAATGTTCTGAAGTTACTCACGCCCAAAACCTAAAGAAAATGACCTTCGAGCAACTAAATACACTCCCCGTATGGCAGCAGATGCCGACCATCACTCTCGATGAGATGTCATCCATTAAGTTGATGAATCGTGTCGATACCAAGTATGTGATGAGTCTGGATGCCTGCATGGAGCTTCTGCGGCGCTCGGTAAACGACTACTCGGTGCAGATCATCGGTGATGTGCGTGCCTGCCGATACTCCACCCTCTACTACGACACTGAGGATCTGGAGATGTATGTGGTGCATCACAATCAAAAGCTCACCCGTCAGAAGGTGCGTACGCGTACCTATGTCGAGTCGGGTGTGACCTTCATCGAGGTGAAGAATAAGACCAATCGTGGTCGCACCAAGAAGAAGCGTATCAAAATCCCGCAGGAGAATTTCTATACCGTAACCTCCCATCCCGAGGCAAATACATTCCTTAAGGAGCGTGCCAACTACGATGTGGAGCGTCTCTCGCCTGCCTTGACTACCGAATTTGAGCGCATCACATTAGTAAATCACGCCCATACCGAGCGACTGACCATCGACCTGAATCTGCGTTTTACCAATAAGCGCGAGGCTGATTCTCAGCCCACAGGTATCAAGGATCTGGTGATCGTGGAGCTCAAGCAGGACGGTTTGTGTTACTCGCCCATGAAGCAGATCATGCTCGATCTGAGAGTCAAGCGTTTCAAGATCAGTAAGTATTGTCTGGGCACAGCACTCTCCAACCCTACGGTGAAGGCAAACCGATTTAAGCGTAAGATACGCATGATAGAGAAGATTATTAATTCACAACAAAACTTATAAACGATGTTTCAAGAGGATTTTTTGGAGTTTGATCCTTCGATAGCCGAAGAGTTCGGTTACGAAATCACCAACCAGATCAGTTTTCTGGGTGTACCATTGTGCGACACACAGAGTCTTTTGCACCTGCTCATGCGCTTTGCATTCAACCTGCTGGTGTCATGGATCATAGTGCGCTATTGCTACTACCGTAAGAGTCAGCGTAAGGACTATGTGTTGACCTATATGCTCTTTGGTTCGGCAATGTTTTTGCTGATCTTTTTGATGGAGAATGTGAATCTGCAGATCGGTCTTACGCTGGGACTCTTTGCCATCTTCGGTGTGATTCGCTATCGAACCGAGACGGTGCCTATCCGCGAGATGACCTATCTGTTCATCATCATTGCCGTATCGGTTATCAATGGTTTGGCTCTGAATATCAGCTACGTGGAGTTGATCGTGTCGAATGCTTTGGTCATACTCCTGATATGGGCTATGGAGGGCGCATTGCTCCTAAAGCATACTTCAGCTAAGTTGGTTATCTACGAGAAGATCAACCTCATCACCCCTGAGCATCGCCAGGAGATGATTGCCGATCTGGAGGAGCGTCTTGGTCACAAGGTCAATAAGGTTGAGGTAGGTCATGTCGATTTCTTGCGCGATGTGGCGTTTGTGAAGGTATATTACGATTTGGGTCATGGTGAGCAGAATACCGTAGATCACATCTCTAAGCCAAATCAATTTGTATAGCATAATAGAAACTGCCCATAAGAAGTTTGATCTTTATTTTAACTAAAATTATGAGAAAGTTCCGTTATTTATTTGTTTTAGCAGCATTGCTCGGCACCACTTCTCTCTATGCGCAGGAGTGGAATCCGTCATTGCCGCCCACACACGACAATGTGAGATATGTAGATAAGGATGATGATGTGCAGGCGCGTCTGCGTGCAGCCATCGAGATCCCCGTATTCAAGAATTTCAGCGTGGAGGTCAGCGAGCAGGTACGTCTGAAGGATACCTTCGGTCAGGTCGATAAGTTCGTTACTTCGGTAGGCGTGGGTTATAAACCTTGGAAGTTCCTCAAGTTCGGCGTGGATTACAGCTTCGTAAACGAGCGTACCATCGACACCGAGCAGGTGGAGGATGATCTGGGCAACGTATATGATAAGGAGATTAAGGGTTGGCTCAACCAGCATCGCTTCAATGTCGATGTTACGGGTAGTGTGCGTTTCGGTCAGGTGAAGGTGTCGTTGCGAGAGCGTGTACGCTTTAATTTCCGCACAGACGATGTGATCAAGTATGAGCATGCCGATCCCTTTATCTCGTTGCGTTCGCGTCTGAAGTTTGCCTACGACATCCGCAATTCACGCTGGGAGCCATACGTTTATGGTGAGCTTTACAACACACTCAACGCCTTGTCTCCTGTGCAGAACTATAAGAATGTCGATAATGCATCATGGAAGGACAATGGTCCTAAGTATAGCAACTATATCAACCGTATCCGTGTAGCTGCAGGTACCGAATTCAAGATCAACAATTACAACCGCTTAGACTTCTACTATATGTGTCACTTCAATACATCGTACGAGGCACGTTATAAGAACAACAAGGGCGATTTGAAGGATTGGCGTAGAGAGAAGGGCATGGCGCACGTAATCGGTATTGATTATAAGTTTAAGCTCTAAAGAACTACCCCGAGGGGCTTGCCACAGGGGGCAGCGGTTGGCGGATTTGTCGCTGAGGTGGCGAATGTTTGTTACCGAGGAGGTTGGCGGATTTGTCGCTGAGGTGGCGGAAGGTTTGTTGCCAATATTGTCGGCTGTTTGCACGCTTATCGGAAAGATTTAAAAAAGAATGTTTGTTTTTATTAGTTAAGTGAGGGCGACCTTGGACGTTAGTTCAAGGTCGCTGTTGTTTGTGTAGGCAGGGCGAGGTTATGATGCAGATTTTTTGCACGTTAGCTCACGATTTTTGAATAGTTAATTTTGAATTTTGAAATTCAATGCGTATCTTTGCCGCCGATTCAGGCATAATGGGAGCCGATGGGTGTGTTTTCCATCGGATTGAGTAATGCCGCAGGTAATAACATTTTAAACTTTTTTAAACAATGAAAACACTTGACATTAAGGCAGTAGGCCGTGCAGATTACGGTAAGAAGGCTGCTAAGTCTATTCGCCGCGAGGGTATGATCCCATGCGCATTGTATGGTAACGGAGAGAACGTATCATTCTCAGTTGATGTTAAGGAGGTTAAGCCTCTTATCTACTCTCCAAACTCATACGTTGTAAACATCACTATCGATGGTAAGACTGAGACTGCAGTTATGCGCGAGGTTCAGTTCCACCCAGTACGTGAGCAGATCCTCCACATCGATTTCTACCGCGTAGATCCAGCTAAGCCAGTAGCTATCGCTATCCCTGTACGTTTGACAGGTAACGCTGAGGGTGTTAAGATCGGTGGTAAGTTGGCTCTCTCTGCTCGTAAGCTCACAGTTAAGGCTTTGGTTAACGAGTTGCCAGATGAGATCGTAGTTGACGTAACTCCATTGAAGGTTGGTCAGACTATCTTCGTAGGTGACTTGAAGTTCGATAACCTTACATTCGTAACTCCTGCTACTACAGCAGTTTGTGCAGTACGTGTAACTCGTGCTACTCGTGCAGCTAACCAGCAGTAAAAAAGTTAGCGAATGAAATACCTCGTTGTAGGATTGGGTAACATTGGTGCCGAGTACGCCAATACCCGTCACAACATAGGATTCAGAGTGTTGGATGCCTTGGCTGAGGCATCCAACGTCTCTTTTATGGTGGGACGTTACGGCTCTACCGCTACTGTGCGCCATAAGGGACGTCAGATCGTTCTACTCAAGCCTTCGACCTATATGAATCTATCGGGCAAGGCTGTAAGGTATTGGATGGAGCAGGAGAAGATCCCGTTGGAGAATATCTTGATTGTCTCGGATGATATTGCCCTGCCATTTGGTCAGTTGCGTATGCGCAAGAAGGGCAGCGCAGGCGGTCATAACGGTCTGAAGAATATATCGGAGCTTCTGGGACGCGAGGATTACGCCCGTATGCGATTTGGCGTGGGTGGCGACTTTGCGCGTGGTCATCAGGTTGATTACGTCTTGGGCGAGTGGAGCGAGGAGGAGCAGAAGGCTATGCCCGAAAGATTGAAGATCTTTGGTGATGCCATACTCTCATTTGCATGCGTAGGAGCCGACATGACGATGAACACCTTTAATAAGAAATAAGTGGCTATTTTGGCGCAAAATCGCGCAAAGATGGCGTAAAGACGGTGCATGAGGATGCGATATGACTAAGATATATCGGATATAACGCATATGGCTTGATCCTGAGTCCGCATCCTTAAGTAATAAAAGTAAAAAGAGCAACTACCCTTGCGGGAGGTTGCTCTTTTTGTTGAGGCTTGGCGACTTCGCAGCCTAAAGGTTTGCTTATTGCCACAATTTATCTATGATCTTTTCGGGTAGTTCGGGCATGGCTCCGTTTTGGGTGCAGACGTATGCCGACACCTCTACTGCCAACGCATGCGCCCTCTTTACATCCTTGCCCATCAGCAGTGCGGCGATAAATGCGCCTGTAAACGAGTCGCCAGCACCCACCGTGTCGGCTACCACAACCTTTGGCGTTGGCAGGAACGACTCGGTGCCATCCATGCAGAATATATGACTGCCCTCGGTGCCGCATGTAAGAATCAACATATCAATCTCGTAACGCTCCATCAGGCAGAGTGCTGCTCGGCGTTGCGCGGTGAATTCAATGCCTAACAGTCGGCACACCTCGACAATCTCCTCATCGTTGATCTTCAGGATATCGCACTTGCGCATTGATGACTCGATAACCTCTTTGTTGTAGAATGTGCCGCGCAGATTTATATCGCAGATCTTTATTCCCTCGGCGGGCATGGCTGCGATGAACGACTCTATGCTTTGGCGCGATGTTGTGTTACGCTGTGCCAGCGTGCCGTAGCATACGGCTATGGTGTTGTGAGCCAACGCCTCAAGATCTGCCGTGAAGGGGATGTTGTCCCACGCCACGCCCTCGCAAATGTCGTACTGCGGTATGCCCTTTGCATCGAGCGTCACCTCCACAGTGCCTGTGGGGTATGGGACGGTTGCAATGTGTGTCTGCAACTCCTTTTGGTCGAATGTCTGGCGTATCTCCTTACCCAGAGCGTCATCACCTACGGCACTAACGGCTACGGCGTTGAGTCCGAACTGCGAAACGTGATATGTGAAGTTGGCAGGTGCGCCGCCTATTTTGCGACCCTCGGGAAGCATATCCCACAACGCCTCGCCTATGCCGACAATGTAATTCTCCTGAGTTTGGCTCATACTTGATATGTTTTAAGCGGTAAAAAGTGTTTTCTTAGGCAAATATAGAAAAGTGTTTTGTGAATCGCAAAAATATATTTTTGAGTTGCGCGCGTGTATAAGTATGTTTTGCGAGAAACGGAAGGATTCTAACGGCGTAGCCGAAGCGGGAGTACCTTTGAAAATAAAAATCTCTTTATTCCTATTTTCATATACTACTCCTTCAACAAAAAAGGCGACAGATAAATTGTCGCCTGATGTTTCCTTCTGAAAAACAAAAAGCATCACTCATGTGATGCTTTTGTTTCGATTGGTCTTCTGCGGAAAGGGAGGGATTCGAACCCCCGGAGCCTCGCAGCTCAACGGTTTTCAAGACCGCCGCAATCGACCACTCTGCCACCTTTCCGAGGACAAATATACGGCAAGTTTTCGTTTCTGCCAAATAATTTTATAATTTTTTTAAATTTATTTTTACGCGTAACCAATTTTAACCTATGCAAGTGGCTCATAATCAATAAAAGAGCAAGAAAAATTTGCAAAAATAAATTTTTGTGCTAATTTTGTATAATAAATCGTAACCTATTTCATCTTTAAAACCCTCAAATTATGAATAAATCTCAGTTAGTCAACGAGTTAGCAGAACAATCATCGTTCTCAAAAGTGGAAGTAAAGCGTTTGGTGGATTCACTCTTTGACCGCATCGAAGAGAAACTGCAGGAGGGCGAAAAGGTCGTTATCTCTGGTTTCGGCGTCTTTTCTGTTGCCGATGTTGCCGAGCGAGTGGGAAGAAATCCTCGTACTGGCGAGCAGGTTAAGATCGCACCTCGCCGCACTGTGCGTTTCCGCTCGACTGTCGATCTTAAGAAGTAATGTTTCGGTGTGAGCTGAGCATTTTGACAATAGTCAATATAGCATGTAACAGTTTTTTTCGTATCTTTGCACTCGCTTTTATCCTAACACTAAGTGATTAGGGCGAGTAATGGAGTGTGTCTGCGACTGTTCGCAGCAAAAAATAATGAACAACAAAAATTCTATGGCTGAAAAACAATTTGAAAGAGAGATGAAGAAGCTCGAAAGCGAAGGTGTTATCACGCGTTCTGAGTTTCTGCAGATTATGGCGGCGGCTGGAGCCTTTCTGGCTCTGGGTACCGACAAGGCGTATGCTGCCAAGAGCAGTGCTAAGGCTAAGATCGTCATCATTGGTGGCGGTGCGGCAGGTATCAGTATGGCTTCGCGCCTGAAACGTAAGTTGCAGAGTCCCGACATCACTCTTATTGATCCTTCCGATCGCCAATACTACCAGCCAGGTTTTACTCTGATTGGTGGTGGAGTATATACCATTGACGATGTGTGGAAGCCTCAGGCGGATTGTATGCCACAGGATGTGAAGTGGGTGAAGGATCGCGTTACGCTGGTGCATCCTACCCAGAATCGTGTCCAGACGGCTAAGAGTGGCACGATAGCCTACGATTTTTTGGTTGTTTGCCCCGGTGTGAAGTACGATTGGAGCCGTATCGAGGGTATCACCCATGCCACCATTGGCGCAGGTAACGCCCATACGATCTACGACCCTAAGGGTTGCCAGCTCACGTGGAAGGCTATGAAGGAGTTTTCGGAGAAGGGTGGCAAGGGAGTCTTCTGCGACACCTTTACCAAACATAAGTGTGGTGGTGCGCCCAAGAAAATCTCGCTCCTCACGTGGGATAACTGCCGCAAGCAGCAGACTTTGGATCGCATAGATCTGCACTATTATACCGCCTCGAAGCAACTCTACAACGTGCCTCACTTTACACCACGTCTGGAGGAGATCTATCGCGAGCGTAACATTCCTGTTGATGTGAATTGCCGTCTGAAGGGCATCGATACCGACTCTAAGCGTGCCTACTTCGAGCGCGTGGAGAGCGACAAGGATGGCAATAAGGTGGTAACTCCATTCACCGAGTCGTACGACTTCATGCACTTCATGGTACCACAGTGCGCCCCCGATTTTGTGCGCGAATCGGGCTTGAGCTGGACCGAGGGTAGCTTGGCGGCAGATGGCTGGGTGATGGTCGATAAGCATACGTTGGTGCATACCACCTACCATAATATCTTGGCGTTGGGCGATGCTGCGGGTATCCCTACCAGCAAGACCTCGGCTGCCGTGGGCAAGCAGTTGCCTGTGGCGGTGGATAACTTGGTGGCGATGATGGAGGGACGCGCTCCCGAGGCTCATTATAATGGTTATGCCGCCTGCCCTATCGTGACCGACTATGGTCATGTGCTGATGGCGGAGTTCGACTACGATAAGAAGGCTCAGATCACATTCCCACTCTCGCTCTTCGATATGTCGAAGGAGTCGCGTCTGGCATGGCTTCTGAAGGTCTATGCCCTCAAACCGATCTATTTCAACCTGATGCTCAACGGATTGTATTAGCTGAACAACCTCGTAATGAGGTAATGATGATAGAATATGATGCAGGAAGCAAGCCTTTCTGCATCATTTTTTTGCCGTTACGTTAATCAAAAACGCTAACCAGAGTGTTCCCAAACGCCCTCCAGACGCTTCTAAAAGCTCTCCATACATCCTCAAACATCCCTCCTAAACATCTCCAGATGCATTTGAAAACTCCCAAAATGGCTATAAAAACGGATACAAAAAAAATAAGGCGCTGATATTCAGCACCTTTTGTAGTGGATAGGGGATTCGAACCCCTATGTCATGCGTGAGAGGCATGTATCCTAGCCCTTAGATGAATCCACCGTTGTTCTTGTTTCGTGGTGCAAATATAGAGCAAAAAATCGACTCTGCAAATTTTTTAGCAAAAAAAATGCAAAAAATCTTCACAAGCGTATGTTTTTGCGTGGCGAGAGGCTTTTCTCTTAGCATATTTTTCCGTAAATTTGTCTAAAGTGTCGATATTAAAAACAAAATAACTTTACCTAATATGAGAAGAATAACCATTTTTATCTTTGCTGCCATAGCTGCTCTTATGGCAGTGTCGTGTGGCGGTGGGAAGATCTATTACGCCAAGGATTTCGGAATCATCCCCAATACGGGCGAGGATGTGACGCAGCTTGTTCGACAAGCCATCGAGCAGATTCGTGCGGAGCGAGGCGACAAGGCGGCAACCCTTGTATTTGAGAGTGGAGAGTATGACTTCTTCCCCGAAAATGCCAACCAAAAGGTCTATTACATCTCCAACCACGATCAGCACAACCCAAAATTGGTTGCCGTAGCACTCGAAGGGACGAAGAACCTCACTCTGAAGTGTACAGAGGGCGGGCAAGCGGATTTCTATATGAATGGTCGTATGTTGCCCGTGGCGATGGTCGATTGCGAGAATTGCCGACTTGAGTCTATTGGCATCGACACGCGCGTGCCTCAGATCACTCAGGTCGAGATAGTCGAGAACGACTCCGAGAATGGATATATCACCTATCGCATTGCGCCCTATGTGAACTACAAAATCGTGGATGGCAATTTGGTCGTCTATGGTCGTAATTGGGAGCATACGCCACGCTATGGTATCGCCTTTGACGGAGGGAAGCGTAATATCATCTATCGCACAAGCGATATCTGGGTTGCAGCCAAAGATGTTGAGGAGATTGCGCCCCGCCTGATCCGTGCGCCATGGCGCGATCAGCGTCTTGTCAAGGGTAGCGTAATCGCCATGCGTCCCGATGTGCGCCCAACGCCTGGAATTTTCCTCTATGGATGCAAGGATACCCATATCGAGAATACGACCGTTTACTATGCCGAGGGCATGGGACTCTTGGCGCAGATCTGCGATAACATCTATCTCGACCACTTCAACGTGGCTTTGCGCGATGGCGAGCGATACTTCACAACTCAGGCAGATGCAACACACTTTTCGGCGTGCAAGGGCAAGATCATCTCTAAAAATGGACTCTACGAGAGTATGATGGATGATGCCATCAACGTGCATGGCACATATCTGCGCGTGACTCAGCGTCTTGACTCGCACACGCTCGTTGGTCGTTATATGCACCCACAGGCTTACGGCTTCTATTGGGGTGGTGCGGGCGACAAGGTGCAGCTCATCAACTCCGACCTGATGGAAATCGTGGCTCAGAACACCATCGTGGAGATCACGCCCCACGACAAGGAGGTTCTTGATGGCAGCAAGGAGTTTAAGATCCGCTTCAAGGAGCCTCTGCCCGAAGATGTTGCCAATGGCAAGTATGGCATAGAGAATCTGGAGTGGACCCCCGAGGTACTCTTTGCGGGCAACACAATCCGCAACAATCGTGCGCGCGGAACACTCTTCAGCACACCTAAGCGTACCGTTGTCGAGAATAATATCTTTGACCACACCTCTGGAGCTGCCATCCTCTTGTGTGGTGATTGCAACGGTTGGTTCGAGACGGGAGCTTGCCGCGATGTGGTGATTCGCAACAACCGTTTCTACAACTCATTGACCAATATGTTCCAGTTCACCGATGGCATAATCTCGATCTATCCCGTTATTCCCGACCTGAAGGCGCAGACCAAGTATTTCCATGGTGGTGAGGGTCGAGGTGTTGTGATCGAGAATAATGTTTTCGAGACCTTCGACAATCCGTTGGTATATGCCAAGTCGCTCGATGGATTGGTATTTCGTGGCAACAAGGAGATCAAGAACAACGACTTTGAGCCTTTCCATTGGAATAAGCATCGTTTCCTCTTCGACAAGGTTACAAATGTTGTGATCTCGGAGAATGAGTGGGACGGCGAGTTCAGCTTGGAGAAGGACGTGGTTTATCGTCAGTAGTTAACCGTAGCAAAAAATATAGCCCGAAGTTATGCTTCGGGCTATATTTATTATATAAGGTACGACTTACAACTCCTTAACGCGGATGTTGCGGTACTTGATACCCTCACCGTGACCGAGCAAACCGATGTGACCCTTCTTGTTGAAGAGACCTGGGTGGTTCAAGTGGTCAACAGTATAAGGGTTAGGACCCTCGCCCTTAGGATTTACGTTGTGACCCTTACAAGCCTTACGGATGTTACCCTCGAGGATAACCTCGCCATCAACCGTAACCTTGATGTTGTCGCCCTTGATGCGGATCTCCTCAGAGTGCCACTCGCCGAGTGCGCCCCACTTGATACGCTTTGCAGGGATGATACCGTAAACTGAGCCGTGTACCTGATACTCGCGCAAGCCAGCGTAGATAGGAGCATCGTGGTGCAATACCTGAATCTCCATACCGTGGTAAGCAGCGTCAACACCCATAGGAGTGCGGATACCGATACCATTGTTTACGCCCTCGCGGTCGAAGCAGAACTCAAAACGAAGTACGAAGTCCGAATACTCCTTCTTGGTGTAGAGGTTACCTGTAGAGCCGTAAGCAGCTGTAACGTACATGTAGCCGTCAACAGGCTGGTAAGCGTCCAAGTTACCTGTCCAAGAGTCCATATTCTTACCATCGAACAAAAGCTCAAAGCCCTCAGCCTTCTCCTCAGCCGACAACTCCTTGATGATAGAGTGTGACTCGCGAGCCTTGTTCTCGTTGATGAACTTCTCGATATCCTTGCGCTTGTAAACTGCATCGCCATCGTTGAGTGTAGCAGAAACCTTCTCCAAGAGTGCCTTCACCTCAGCTGAGTAGAACTCTGGGTGCTTAGTAGCGATCTGGAGAACTGTATTTGCAGCAGCCTGTGCAGTCTCGGCATTGTCCATATACTCTGCCGCGAGCATCATAGCCTGATAAGTCTGAGTTGCAGAGAGGTTCTTCAGAGCAGCATTCTTAACAGCTACCGATGGCTCAGCAGCCAAAGCGTTGCTGTAGTTCTTGTACTTGCGCTCAGCGTTGAGCTTCGAAGCAGCTGTGAGAGTGATGTACTTGCTCAAAGCCTTATCCTTCAAAGGAGCGTTAGTAGTAGCGATCTCATACATTACAGGGATAATGCTATCCTTGTTGAGTGAGAGCAAACCGTTAAATGCAGCATCCTTAGCAGCACCTGTCGATGTCTTGTAGCTGTTTACGATAGTAGCCACCGCCTCGTCAGCGTTGGTGTTAGCCAAAACCTGAATGTAAGCAGCAGGATTCTTAGCCTTAGCCATACGAGCCTCGATTAACTTCACCTGCTCGGCAGCTGGCTTGTTCTCGATAGCCTTGTTTACAGCCTTAGCCTCGCCACGACCAGTTTCATAGAGGTCGCAGATAGCGTCAAAGTTCTTCTCTGATGCAACCTGTGGAAGAGCCTTCTGAGCCATGTCGTTACCACTCTTAGCCATAGCGATAACCTTGTCGGCAGCCTCAGGAATTGCACGCTTGAGCAATACGCCCAAAGCTACGATCTTGCTCTGGTTGTTACCATCCAAAGCCTTCACGATACCTGAGTTGACCTTGCCGTTGAATGTGAGCAATGTACGCATTGCAGCATCCAAAATCTCAGTATTCTCTGTGTTCTCCAAAGACTCAACCTTAGCCAAGATACCCTCCAAAGCCTTCTCGCCACCGATACGGCTTGCAGCCTCCATAGCTTCGATAGCTACGGTGTTGTCTGGGTTGGCGATCTGAGCTACGACAGCATCAACCTGACTCTCAACGTGGTTAGCACCCAACCAGTTTACTATGTCGATCTTCACATCGTTAGAAGCCTTTGGCAAGAGAGCAGCCACAGCAGCGTATGTAGCGTCATCGGCATAAGCCTCAGCAGCGCGCATAGCACCGTAACGATACTGACGGCAGTCGTCAGAGAGAGCCTTCACTACAAGTGGAGTAGTCTCAGCACCGTTCAAGAGGATCAAAAGATCCAAACCTGTGAGGCGTACGTTTGTCTTATCCTCCTTCATGAGCTTCTTGGCAGCCTTCTCAGCAACTGCAGGGTTCTCCTTGACCATGCGAGTCAAGATAGCTGAGTATGCACCGTAAGCATCTGTAGTCTCGAACGAGTAATCCACAGCCTTAGCCTGTGCGCCCAACACCTTCACAGCCTTCACGCCACCGCAAGAAGCCAAAGCCAAGTTGATCTGGCAACGCTCCTCTGGAGTAGCTGTTCCGAGCCATGTCAAGAGAGCAGTCTCTACCTCAGGGATATTCTTATAAGATGCGATCTGAGCCAAAAGGATCTTGCTGTAGCCGTTCTCCTTCTGAGCGTTGATCAACTCAGCAACCAAAGGCTCTGTGCCCTGAATTGAAGCCAAGGCGCGAGCTGCGAAGTTACCAAGATATGCGTCAGAGAGCTTCTCGGCGTAGAATGCGCCATCCTCTGCTGTAGCGCAGATCTGCAAAGCAGTCATCAAGAATGCCTTGGTTGGGTTGTCAGAACACTTCTCGATAGCCTTCTTCAAGCCCTCGCGAACACCGCCGCGCAAAGACTCCTGACCCTTCGATACGTAAGATGCTACGCCATTGATAGCGTACTCGATAGCCGAGTTGTTCACACCTGCGGCTGCAGGGCGCAACATCGAAGCCATCATCTGCATGCCCTCGGCACCAGTCTTAGCCAGCTCGTCCATAGTCTGGTTGTAGATCTTCTGATCCTTGGCTGGGAGCTGTGCCATAGCGTCAGCTACGATAGTGGTAGTGACACGGTTGCGGGCATCCTGAGCGTTGATAGAAGCAAATGGCATCAACGCCAATGCTATAACTAATATAAATAGTCTTTTCATTACTCTAATGTCTGTTTAAGTTAGGGATTAGATTTTCCAAGGTGCGCGCATTGGCTGGTCGATCAGAGCGTTGGCAGCATCATCGTTGATGAACTGCAACTTCACAGGATCGAACTCCAAAGTACGGTTCAGACGCAAAGCGCAGAGACCCATGTTTACGATAGTTGCCGAACGGAAACCGTTGATCTCGTTCAGAGCAAACTTCTCGCGAGTGTGGATACACTTGATGAAGTCTGTGTTCTGAGGCTCTGGATCTGGCAACTCGTTGAGCTTACTCATCACGTTAGGGATAGTACACTGGAAACCGTTATATACCTTACCGTTAGGACCCTCGATGTAAGCTGCGTTAGGATCCTCGTAGCCCTCACCCTGAAGGATGATCTGGCAACCGTCCTCGTAAGTATAGACGATCTTGCGCCATGTACCGATAGCATCCCAGTACTGCTCTGGAGCATCAACCTCTACCTTTACAGGCGATGTGTTATCCTTGCCCAAGATGTACTGCACAGGGTCGATGTAGTGCTGACCCATATCGCCAAGACCACCACCATCGTAATCCCAGTAACCACGGAATGTCTGGTGAGTACGGTGCTCGTTGTATGGCTTGTAAGGTGCAGGACCCAACCACAAATCGTAATCCAGATTCTTTGGGATAGGCTGCTCAACAAGATTCTCCTTACCTACCCAGAAGAACTTCCAGCCGAAACCTGTATGACCTGAGATAGTCACCTTCAATGGCCAGCCGAGCATACCGCTATCGACCAACTTCTTCAAAGGAGCTACTGTAGTACCCAAGCCGTAGAATGTGTCCTTGAAACGGAACCATGTGTTGAGGCGGAAGATACGGCTGTTCTGACGAACTGCCTCCATCACCTTCTTACCCTCACCGATAGTACGTGTCATAGGCTTCTCGCACCAGATATCCTTACCAGCCTTAGCAGCCTCTACTGCCATGATACCGTGCCAATGTGGAGGAGTAGCGATGTGAACTACGTCCACGTTAGGATCGTTGATCAGGTCGCGGTACATGTGATAACCCTTAACGGTCTCATTCAACTCGCTCTTAGCGCGAGTAACACCTGTGTTGAGGTGGTTGCTATCCACGTCACACATAGCTACCAGACGGCACTGCTCGTTGCTTGAGAAGTGGTTGGCACTGAAACCGATACCACCCATACCGATGATACCTTTAGTCAACTGATCATTTGGGGCGATGTGTCCCTGACCTCCGAGAACCTTGCGAGGAAGAATGGTAAGTGCTGCCATACCTCCAAGGGTCTTGAGAAAATCTTTTCTGTTGATTGCCATAATTTTTATAATTTTAATGTGGAAACTTTCCCTATATATATAATATATCGCCATAAAGTTAACGCTTTTATTCCGAATGGCAAAATTTATTGCGCTATATAAACTAAATTTTAATAATCTTTCGTTTTTACTGCGCCGATGCGGGGGAGGTTGATTTGACAATCTCGATGAAATTTTTTATCTTTGTCTTTGCCCTTTGGGCATAATCAAAGGAGACCTTAACGAGAGTGAATTTTAAAACTTACGATAATGAAAGATTTGTTTAGTGTCGATGGCAAAGTCATCGTGATTACAGGTGCTACAGGTATCTTGGGTTCGGCTATGGTGAAGCACTTTGCCGAGCAGGGTGCCAAAGTGGTGATCTTGGCTCGCAACGAGCAGATGGGAGGCGAGCTTATGGCTCAGGTCAAGGCTTCGGGAGGCGAGGCTCTCTATCTGAAGTGTGATGTTACGAAGAAGGAGATGTTGGAGCAGAATTATGCCGACATCATGGCTGCATACGGACGCATTGATGTGCTGATTAACTGCGCAGGCGGCAATATGGCGGCAGCTACCGTACCACCCGAGAAGACAATCTTCGATCTGGATATTGATGCTGTGCGTCAGGTAGTTGACCTTAATCTGTTTGGCACCATCCTGCCTACCATGGTCTTTGTTAAGGCTATGGTCGAGCAGCGTCAAGGCTCGATCATCAATATCGCTTCCGAGTCGGCTCTGCGCCCACTCACCCGCGTGGCAGGCTATGGCGTGGCGAAGGCTGCCGTAGTGAATTGGACAAAGTATATGTGTGGCGAGTTGGCAATCAAATTTGGCGAGGGCTTGCGCGTCAATGCCGTAGCCCCAGGATTCCTCTTGACCAATCAGAATCGTGCGCTGCTGACCAACCCCGATGGCTCGCTCACTCCGCGTGCCGAGACCATCCTTGCCCATACGCCATATAAGCGTTTCGGCGAACCAGAGGAGATGTTCGGTACTTTGCAGTGGTTGGCTTCCGATGCCTCGAAGTTTGTCAGCGGTACGCTGACTGTCATAGATGGCGGTTTTGATGCCTTCTCGATTTAGTGTTTTCTTGATTAAAATTGAGTTACAATGTTCCTATGCAAACAATCGTGGCGATGGTATGGACCTCAGGATCCTGTCTCGCTGAGTAATATACGTCAGGCGGGGGCTACCGATATTGTCCATGCCCTGCATCATATCCCCAACGGCGAAGTGTGGAGTGTGGAGGAGATCCGCGCTCGCCAGCAGATGATCTCCGATGCGGGTTTAACGTGGAGTGTGGTGGAGAGCGTTCCTGTGCACGAACATATCAAGACGCAGACAGGTGATTTTCAGCGATATATCGACAACTACAAACTCTCGATCCGCAACCTTGCCGAGTGTGGCATACATTGCATCACCTATAATTTCATGCCCGTCTTGGATTGGACTCGCACCAACCTTGCTTATGAGGTTGAGGATGGCTCGCTGGCTCTGAGGTTTGAGCGTGCGGCATTCATGGCTTTCGACCTGCATATCCTGCGCCGCCCCGGTGCTGAGCAGGAGTATAGCGAGGAGGATCGCGCCAAGGCGAAGGCTCGCTATGAGCAGATGGATGAGGCAGAGAAAGAGCTTATTACCCGCAATATGATCGCTGGGCTTCCGGGCTCCGAGGAGAGTTTCACGTTGGAGCAGTTCCAAGAGGCGTTGGATCGCTACAAGGATATTGATGCCGAGCGTCTGAGGGAGAATCTGATATATTTCCTGCGCGAGGTTTGTCCCGTTGCCGATGAGTGTGGCTCGGAGATGGTTATCCACCCCGATGATCCGCCATATCCGATTTTGGGATTGCCACGCATACTCTCTACCGCCGAGGATTTCCGCCGCCTGATCGAGGCTGTGCCTAATCGCTCCAATGGTCTGTGTCTCTGCACAGGCTCTTTCGGCGTCAGAGGTGACAACGACCTGCCTGCCATGATGCGTGAGTTTGCTTCGCGCGTGGGCTTTGTTCACCTGCGTTCCACACGCCGTGATGCAGAGGGTAACTTCCAAGAGGACAACCACTTGGAGGGTGATGTGCCGATGTATGAGGTGATGAAGGCGTTTTTGGAGATTCAGCAACAGCAGGGGCGTTCGATACCTATGCGTCCCGACCATGGTCATCAGATGTGTGACGATCTGAATCGCCGTTCCAACCCCGGTTACTCATGCTATGGACGTATGCGCGGCTTAGCCGAACTGCGCGGTCTGGAGATGGGAATTGCTATGTCCTTGTATATTGAAAATACTAAATAAAACATACTTAAATGAAGAAATTTTTTACACTCTTTTGTGCCATTACTATGGCGACCATAGCTGGTTTTGCCCAGCAAAGCGAAGAGCCTATGGTGGCATACCTGTTTACCTATTTTACGGGCAATGCACCCCATCAGGAGCAGATCTGCTATGCTTTGAGCGATGACGGTTATAACTTCACTCCGCTGAATCATGGCAACCCCGTGATCAAGAGCGACTCGATAGCCCTTACAGGCTGTGTGCGCGACCCACATATCCTGCGCTCGGAGGATGGCAAGGAGTTCTATATGGTGGTGACCGATATGCGCTCAAGTTTGGGTTGGAGCTCCAATCGTGGTATCGTGCTGATGAAGAGCCGCGACTTGGTCAATTGGGAGCATCATACCGTACACTTCCCTACCAAGTATCCACGCAAGTGGGGCAACGTGATCCGCGTGTGGGCACCCGAAACCATCTACGATAAGCGTGCAGGCAAGTATATGGTGTTCTATTCGTTGCGTACCGATTACGATGACTCGTTTGACCGCATATATTATAGCTATGTCAACGAAGATTTCACCGATCTGGAGGGTGAGCCGCAATACCTCTTCGACAATGGCAGCGCAACCATAGATGGCGATATAGTCTATAACGAGGCAGATGGCTTGTACCACCTCTTCTACAAGAGCGAGGGTGGTCGTGGCATCTATCAGGCTACCGCCAAGAACCTCACCCCTGAGCGTGGTCAACGTGCTGGCTCGCAGTGGACTCGCTTAAAGGAGAATGTCGAGCAGACCAAGAAGGCTGTCGAGGGCGTGGGCGTGTGTCGCTCGCTCGATGGCAAGAGCTGGATCATCATGTACGACTGCTATATGGATGGTCACTATCAGTTCTGCCGCAGCACCGACCTCAAGAGCTTCGAGTGGGTGCAGGATACCCAGACCAAGGGTAAGTTTACCCCTCGTCACGGCACTATCATCCCTATCACCCAGCGCGAGAAGGATCGCCTCTTGAAGGAGTTTGGCAACCATGTGAATCCTATCCTGCCCGATTTCCATGCCGATCCTGAGATCCTCTATTCGGAGAAGACAGGTAAGTATTATATCTACTCCACTACCGATGGCGTGCGCCATTGGGGCGGCTGGAAATTCAACGTCTTCAGCTCCGAGGATCTCGTAAATTGGAAGGATGAGGGTACTATGCTCGATGTCAAGAGCGATCAGGTGCCTTGGGCGCGAGGCAATGCGTGGGCTCCCGCCATCATCGAGCGTAAGCAGAAGGATGGATCATATAAATATTACTTCTATTATAGTGCCGATGCTGGTCGCCGCAAGGAGATCGGCGTGGCTGTGGCGGATGATCCCGTAGGTCCGTTTGTCGATCTGGGCAAGCCTATGATCAGCGATGAGCCAGAGGGCTGCCGCGGTCAGCAGATTGATGTGGATGTTTTCCAAGATCCTAAGTCGAAGAAGTATTATATCTATTGGGGTAACGGTTATATGGCAGGTGCTGAGCTTAATGACGACATGACAAGCCTAAGGGCGGAGACCATCACCAAGCTCACTCCCGAGGGTGGCACTCTGCAGGATTACGCCTATCGCGAGGCTCCATACGTCATCTATCGCAAGGGTACATACTACTTCCTCTGGTCGGTGGACGATACAGGCTCGCCTAATTATCATGTGGCGTATGGCACAAGCCGCAAGCCTCTCGGTCCGATCAAGGTTGCCGAGGAGCCTGTGATCTTGAAGCAGCGTCCTGAGGATAAAATCTATGGTACGGCACACAATTCGGTGATCCAGATCCCTGGCACTGACAAGTGGTATATCGTCTATCACCGCATCAACAAACGCTACATCGAGCCATTCATGGGTCCGGGTTATCATCGTGAGGTTTGCATCGATGAGATGCACTTCGATAAGCATGGACGCATCCTTCCTGTGACGCCTACACACTCAGGTCCTGCCCTAATAAAATAAAATATTATATTATGTTACAAAAGATAAAATATAGTGCTGCATGTGTGGGTACAATTATTACTGCATTTGTTGGAGCGCATTTTACTGAAATAGAGGATAAAATTATTATATTTATTGACACTTTTCCAGGGTGGACATTTGTGATTTTTATTGTTTGTTTTTGTCTTATTGTATTCTTAACAGTATTAACAATACAGATAAGAAAGGATCAGAAAAAAGCTATAAATTCACTTGTTCCTCAAATTAGTAATGTGCCACAATCAATAAAAAGTTGTGTTGTAGAGCATCGAAACTTACATACATGGGAAAGAATTAAAAATGCGAAGGAGGAAATAATACTGCATGCTGCATATTATCCTAAGTATGGCATTGATAGTGATTATAGTAATGCTTTCCGTGCGTTGTTAAGAAATGAGCCAACAGTAAAAATAACTGTAATTATAACAGATATCAATAGTAGTTGGATACTTGAGTTTGGAAAAATATTACGTTACGAGTATGATACAATAGATCGTTTCAAAGAGGGAATTAATAGCTCAATATCTTTTTTTAAGAAGATGCAAGAAGATTATCCCAATAGAATTATAATTAAAACATCATCAAGATTACCGTTAATGCCAATGGTAATAGTTGATAATGATATTCTTGTTGGGCATTATTGTCATGCTGAAACTCCAGCTCCAAATGGTTTGTGGTGGCATATCAATTCTGAGAAAATAGAAGAAATCATTAAAAAAGTTCGTTTTGAAAACGAAGAAAATAGAAAACGTTATATTGATACTTTAACAGAAGAAGAACAAGCTATTTCTAGATATATTGAGGATGCTTTTGATGCGATTAAATATGGAAAAGATATATAGATAAAATCTACTGAATAGCCCGTTTTGTCACATTTTTAGCGATTTTTGCCCCATTTCGGTTCTCTTTACCCCATATATTATGGGTAATTCGGGGGAGTTTATACTTTTGTTGCTCGGCACTCTTGGTGGGGTGCCGAGTGGTTATAAAAGTATAGAAAGATGACAAAAATTAAGGACAATTGCATCCTCATCACAGGAGGTGCATCGGGTATCGGACGCATCATGGGGCGTATGGCTTTGGAGAAGGGCGCAAAGCGTTTGATAATTTGGGATATCAACGAGCAAAATATCGCATCAACCATCGAGGAACTTAAATCGTTGGGTGATGTGAGAGGTTATAAGGTCGATGTGTCGGATTCGAAGATGGTCGAGCAGAGCTACCAGCAGTGTAAAGCTGAGTGTGGCGATGTGGATATTCTGATCAACTGCGCAGGTATCGTAACAGGCAATAAGACTTTCGACAAGCAGACCTTGTCAGATATCGAGCGCACCATGTCGATCAATGCCGTAGCTCCTATGGTTGTGGCGTTGCAGGTCTTGCCTGCGATGATCGAGCGCGACCATGGTCATGTGTGCAGCATCGCTTCGGCAGGAGGTATGATCGCCAACCCCAAGATGTCGGTCTATTCGGCAAGTAAGTGGGCGGTGATTGGCTGGTCGGATTCGGTGCGTATTGAGCTTAAACAGATGCGCAGCAAGGTTAGGGTTACTACCGTAGCACCCTACTATATCAATACTGGAATGTTCGAGGGCGTGCAGTCACGCTTCTTCCCTCTGCTCGATCCAGAGAAGACTGCGCGTAAAATTTTGCGTGCCATCGAGCGCAATACCGATTTCTGTGGCATCCCATTCCCAGCTCACTTCATCCGCCTCTGTCAGGGCTTGTTGCCTCAGGCGTGGTTCGATAAGATCTTTGGCGATTGGGTAGGTATCTATAAGACGATGGATCACTTCACAGGTCGCAAAAAGCAATAAACAGGTCGCAAAAAGAGAATAAACTATGGCAATCGAAAACACATCCAAGGAGAGTATAATCTCTCTGCATCGCTCTCAGCGAGAGTTTTTCCGTTCGGGCTCAACTCTGAGTTACGATTTCAGAGTAAAGCAGCTCAAGGCTCTCGGTGCGGCACTTCGTAAATGGCAGCAGCCTTTGTGCGAGGCTCTGTGGCATGACCTGCATAAGTCGGAGCAGGAGGCTATCCTCACCGAGCTGAGTATTGTCGAGGGCGAGATCCGCAACCACCTGAAACATCTGAAGGGCTGGATGAAGACCGAGCGTTGCTCCACTCCTCTGAAGATGATGCCTTCGCATAGTCATGTGGTGAGCGAGCCTTTGGGTCAGTCGCTCATCATCTCGCCATGGAACTATCCTGTGCAGTTGTTGCTCAACCCGCTGGTGGGAGCGATCTCGGCAGGATGTACCGCCATCCTAAAGCCCTCGCCCTATGTGCCAGAGGTATCGAAGGTCATAGAGCAGATGATCGAAGAGTGTTTCGAGGAGCGTTATGTGGCATGCGTGCAGGGTAATCGTGAGGTCAACGCCATGCTTTTGGAGCAGCGTTGGGATATAATCTTCTTTACGGGTAGCCCTTCGCTGGGTCGTATAGTGATGACTGCGGCAGCCAAGAACCTCACCCCTGTGGTGTTGGAGTTGGGTGGCAAGAGCCCTTGTATCGTGGATAAGAGTGCCGATGTGGAGCGTGCGGCATTGCGCATAGCGTGGGGTAAGAGTCTGAATGCTGGTCAGACCTGCATAGCACCCGACTACCTGCTCATACATGAGTCCAAGCAGGAGGAGTTCGTTGCAGCTTTTGCGCGTGCCATCAAGCGTCTGCATGGCGAAGATGTGCGCCAAAGCCAGCACTATGTACGTCTGGTCAATGACAAGGCTTTCGAGCGTGTGGCGGGCTATCTAAATGACGGCAAGGTGGTCTATGGCGGCGAGACAGTAGCCGAGGAGCGATATATAGCCCCTACCTTGCTCAAGGATGTTGATCCTGAGTCGAGCGTTATGCAGGAGGAGATCTTCGGACCTGTGCTGCCGATGATCGCTTTCGAGCGCAAGGAGCAGGTGTTGCAGTTTATTTCTGAGCGTGAGAAGCCTTTGGCATTCTACTACTTCGGTCAGGAGGCTGAGGGTTGGCGTATGATCTCTCGCACCTCATCGGGCGGAGCCTGCATCAACGACACCATTATGCACATTGCCAACGAAAATCTGCCATTTGGCGGAGTGGGTAATTCGGGCATGGGCTCATATCATGGTCGCTTGAGCTTCGACTGCTTCTCGCATCGCAGAGCTGTGGTGGTGACCCCTACATGGATTGATCTGCCGTTTAGATATATGCCTTACAAGCTCTTCGGCTTGGTGAAGAAAATTTTGTAATAAGGGCTTTTTGTGCTACCTTTGTGGCATAAATGGTAAATAATATGAAAATCAATCGCTTATTTTTTGCTGCTATAGCCATGTTGGCTATCTCGTGCGCAACAGGTTCAGTAGAGGATCTCACGCTCAGCGTGCCCTTCAAGTCGAATGCTTATGTTACTCCGTTAGACAAATCTTCGAAGCAGACTCCAGCGTTTGCCGACAAGATCATTGCCAACTCATACAGTGATCCGCAGGATGCTGAGATGAAGGCTGGTAGTTGGAAGGCAGAGTATTATGCTCAGCAGCCTCACCGCATCTCGATCTACTTCTATACTTCTCATAGTGGCGAGTTGCAGTTGGGTCTTCGTGCAAAGCAGAGCGCAGAGGGCGTCTCTAAACTCAATGTTATGATCGGCTCAGAGAGCTATCCACTCACCGTCAAGAGTGGCGCGGAGCAGGAGGATTATTATGTGGGCAAGTATAATGTCGAGCCAGGATACATCTGCGTAGATATCGAGCCTGTGCAGACTACCGCCACTTCATACCCCGAGATCTCGGCACTTTTGCTTGGTGGCGAGGCTATCGCCAATGCCTCAGCCAAGGTTAAGGGCGAGGTGGTATTCGTGAGCGAGGAGGATAGCAAGGATAATCTGCCTCACTTCGTGCGCCGTGGTCCATCAAACCACTTCATGTGGCAGACACCCGAGAAGACTGAGTATTTCTACAACGAGGTTGTTGTTCCCGAGGGTGAGGATACCCCAGGATCATACTATATGCTTACAGGTGGTGATGGCTTCTACATGGGTATCCAGCCTAACGAGAAGGGTAAGAATCGTACCGTGTTGTTCTCTGTATGGGATACCGATACCGAGAAGGGCTTGACCTCGGAGCTTGTACGCAATGGCAAGGGCGTGAAGTCTAACTCCTATAGCCACGAGGGTAGCGGTGTGCAGAACTTCTACTACTACGATTGGGAGGCTGGTCGCACCTACGCTACGCTGGTGCGCGTACGTCCCGAGGTGGTGAATGGTCGTGAGACAGGTGCTTCGCTCTATACAGGATATTTCCGTGGCGATGAGGGCTGGGTGTTCTTGGCTGAGATTCGCCGTCCAGGCATCAAGACATACTATACGGGAGCATACTCTTTCTGCGAGAATTTCATGCCTGAGTGTGGTTGGATTCCTCGCGGTGTGAAGTTCCCATCGCAGTGGATGCGCGACAGCGAGGGTAAGTGGCATGAGGTTTTGGAGGCTCGCTTCTCGTGTGACGCTACAGGTCGTCAGGAGTTGCGCCGCGACTATGAGGGTGGCGTTACCGAGGATGGATGCTTCTACCTGCGCAATATCGGATATATTCAGGAGAATGTTGCCTACGGCACTAAGTTCACCCGTAAGGGATCGGGCAAGGCTCCAGAGGTGGATCTTCAGGCTCTGATTAAGTTGGCTGGTTCGAAGGACAAGCCTTCGGTAAAGTAGGGTTCTACTGATACAGATTATAAAAGATGTGAGGGTGCTAACAAAACTTGTTAGGCACCCTTTTTTTGTGGCTTGTTTATTGCTCTGTTTCATGAAAAAGACTCTATGGAACAGTGTAAAGATCATTTCGCCAAGATGTTTTATGGCACACTTCGGCGAGCCATATCTCGCATCGAGCCTCTGACCATCACACTTTCGTGCGTAGGTATTCTTGTGGCATATTATATTGGAATCTATGCTACGGGAGCGATCCATTCGCCTTCGCGCTGGTTGGGTGCAGCTTTGGCCTGCACCTCGTTTGTTACGGTCATGCAGGCTCCCGATTACAAGACCTCGCTGCGTCCGAGCATGATGCGTATAGTGGGTACGTTTGTGGGCGCACTCATCGCCTATATCTACCTAAGGATGTTCCACTTCTCGGTGGTGGGGATGATTCTGACGGCATTTCTGCTAGAGGCGCTGTGTATGTTTATGGGCATATATAAAGAGTCACGTATCGCTACCATCACTCTCATCATCATCATGCTCGTATCACAGATGTTCTCCGAGGAGAATCCTGCTTTGAATTGCGTGCTTCGCTTCTCTGAATCGGCTGTGGGCGTTGGTGTGGGTTTGGCTCTGAGGTGGCTTGTAGAGCGTTGGACGAAGTTTCGTGAGCATCTTATGCATAGGGGGCGTAAAGAGGATGGAGAGCACCTGAGTCTTGAGACCATGCCCATGCGTTGGGGACACTATCGAATAGTGGCGATCACCTCTTTGGGACAGCTCACGGGTGGGGCACTCTCCACGCTTGTGGGTGTGGTTATCCCTCTTATGCAGGCTCTTACGCATCGGACTCTCTCGCCACTAAATCAAGGTCTGGTAGCCTCGATGAGCCTTGTGGGGATCATGTTCGGTTCGGTAATCATAGGCTCGTGGAGCGATAGACGGGGTTATCTCCCACTATTTAGGCTCTCGCCAATTATAATCTTCATCGGGGCGGTGGCGGCGAGTTTTACCTCTTCGCTTGGGCTGTTGATCTTCTGGCTCTTTGTTATGGGCTTTGGTGTCGGGGGTGGCTACTCTTTGGATTCGGATTATATCTCGGAACTTATGCCCAACCGATACAAGGAGTTGATGGTAGGTGTAGCCAAAGCCGCCTCTTCGTTGGGAAATATAGCGATGGCGTTTGTCTGTTACTATATACTCTCGCATTGGCAGGGGAGCGATAGCTGGAATGGGTTGTTTCTGTTGGTGGCCATACTTGCCGTTGTGATGATATTATATTCGATCCGCTTTACTCAAAGCCCTCAATGGCTGTTTGCGCGAGGCAGAGTGCAAGAGGCGAAAGATGCTTTGCAACAACTGCTCGGCGAGGATGTCGATCTTGCTGTGGCTTCAAATCCCACTCCAGAAGAGTGTGTCCTGCAGGTCAAAACCCCATCATCTACCGCCACACAATTGCGCCGTGTCATATTTAGTGGTATGCCTTGGGCTTGCGAGGGTTTCGTAGTCTATGGCATGGGTGTGTTTTTGCCACTCATGGTGATGCGATTGGGGCTTGGCGAGGGGGCACAGGGGACATTAAAACATGTAAGCTCGTCTGTGGAGATTACTTCGTATATCAATCTCTTTGTGGGTATGGGATTTTTGTTGGGCTTGATTCTGCTCGGCAGAAAACGCTATGTAGCTCAGCAGATTGGGGGATTTGTACTCAGTGCTTTAGGTATCGGCGTTTTGACCTTGGGCTATATGTTGCATCTTGCTCAGTGGGTTATGATTGTGGGATTTATAATCTACAACATATTTCTCAATGCTGGCCCTCACTTGATAACCTTCATCCTGCCCTCGAAGATATATCCTGTTTGTGAGCGAGGTGAGGGCGCAGGTATTGCTGCGGCTTTTGGTAAGGCGGGTGCTGTTATGGGGGTGTTCCTGATGCCGCTAATGATGGGTTGGGGCGGTATGGAGTTGGTGCTTGGTGTGGAGATGGGTGTGCTGCTCTTGGGTGCAGTTGTTACGGCACTTTTTTCGGATGTGATGCCGCGCGAAGAGGGCGTTTTCAATCAACGATAGGCGTAGGGTTGTTCGAGTGAGCAACTCTCAAGTAGCTCCTTGCGCCTGAATATCTCCTCTTTCTTACCATCAGCAACAATCTGCCCCTTGTTGAGAACCACCACCCGCTGACATAACTCCTCTGCCAGATCCATATCGTGTGTCGCCACGAGCAGCGTATGGTCGAAAGCCCGAAGCAGCTCGATAAGTCGGCGGCGAGACTTGGGGTCGAGGTTGGCACTCGGCTCATCCATCAGAATTATCGAGGGCGTCATGCTCAGCGTGGTGGCTATCGCCACACGTCTCTTCTCACCGCCCGAGAGCCGAAAGGAGTCTCTATGTAGAAGCCCCTCAGCATCTACCTTTCGGAGTGCTTCTATAACGCGCCTTGAGATCTCCTCCTCGCTGAGTCCCATGTTTCGCGGACCGAAGGCGACATCCTCCTCTACTGTTGACATGAAGAGCTGATTATCAGGGTCTTGGAATACAAGCCCTACGTTCTGACGAATCACATGTAACGTAGATTGCTCAACCTTTATTCCTCCCACAATGACCTCTCCTGCCGAGGGCATCAGCAAGCCATCGGCAAGCAGCAGGAGTGTCGATTTGCCTGCTCCGTTGCCACCGATAAGGGCTACGTGCTCGCCGTGCGAGATCCTGAGATCTACTCCTCGCAGAGCCTCTGCGCCACCTCGGTAGCTATAATGAATCGCCCGAAACTCCAAATAGTGATGCATAATTTATTATTGAATTCCCATTCTGCTGTTCATAACCTAATAAACCTCACCACCGCCACCACCCCGAGCCATGCGAAGAGAAACAGCGTGTCGCGCCACCGCCAGACATATTGTTGCCGAGCCAAAGGTACATCACCCTGCCAGCCTCGCGCCCTCATTGCCATGTCGAGCGTCCGAGCGCGGCGTATGGTGCGAATGAGCAGCTCACTTATAATCCTTGCCCAAAGCCTTAGCGGATAGCGTTTTATGCCTGCGCTACGTGCTTGGGTGGCGAAGATGATCTCTTGCAGTTCGATAAGCAGAACCCTCAGAAAGCGATATATCATCAACGTCTGAGCGACAAACAGCGTGGGGATACGCAGCTTCAGCATTGCCCCACAAAGCGGATATATGCCTGTGGCAAATACCATGAGCAGTATGGTCTGCACCGAGAAAATCCCCCTCAGCGTTATCGCCAGAGCCATAATCCAACCCTTTGTAACGGCTATGCCAAAGAGCGAAGCCACCACCTCGCGCTCATAGAGTATGTTGAAAAGTCCGATCAATGCCACAAACGGAAGCAATAGTAACGAGTAGCCGACCAACGAAAAGTAATCCGCCCGACTAATATACGCCGCCACCATAATCGGAATCCCCCATGCCGCCACGCGCCCCAGATCCATCAGCGGAGTGGAGAGCATGGCTATCAGAAAAGTGAGTGCCACCAGCAATTTCGCCCGTGGGTCTATCTCTCGTGCCATGCCTTTGGCTTGGGGGCGAAAAGCCCGATCCAGACCCAGCAATGCGCGCTCAAGATTTTGGCTCATCTCTGTTTTGCTTGATCACGAGCGAGAATATCCACGCCAAAAGTATCAGCACAGCGCACCCGATGACCCCTGCCAAAGCGGTGTTGTAGTCGGGGATGAGAGCCGTCTGCTCCACGATCTGCTCGGCAGAGGAGTGTAGAGGGGTTGAGGGCAAGGTCAGTTCGCCTTGCAGGGTGCGCTCCACCGACCACTCCAGACCATCGGGAGCCGAGGATGCCAAGAGCGTAAACGAAGCGGCTATCACCAACGCCGCCACAGCAAAAGCCTCGATGGTGCGGTGGCGTGAGGGTTGCTCCTGATCATGCATGAATAGTTCGGGGTCGCGACTGCGAGTAAAGAGTATGACAAAAGCTGTTGCCACACCCTCGCAGATGCCTATAATCAGGTGTATAGGCACCATAAATAGCAACATGCGTCCTAATGGCAGAGCCGAGATCCCCGATAGCGTTGTCTCCAGCGTAACCGCCACCGCCCCCAACGTAAATGCCGTCACCGAAGCCAGCACCGATGCTGTCATAACCCTCTTGAAGGGGCTGTCTGCCCGAAATAGAGGCTTGAAAACCAGTGGATATGCCACAAGACACGAGAACGCCGCCATGTTTATTGCGTTGCATCCCAAAGCGAGTAACCCTCCATCGGCGAAGAGCAGGCATTGCAGCACGATGACCGAAGTGAGGGTGAAGAATCCGCCCCATGCGCCGAGCATCGAACTCAGCAAAATGCCACCTATGACGTGACCGCTGGAGCCTGTGGCGGGGATTGCGAAGTTTATCATCTGGGCGGCAAAGACAAATGCTCCCAAGACGCCCATCAGGGGTATGGAGAGTTGTTTTTGACGGCTAATCTTTGCGATAGATACGACAAGCAGCGTTGCCGCCACGGCATCGGCACTCAAAGCTACGGGTGCCGAGACCAAAGCATCGGACATATGCATGGTTTATAGGGTTTTAGAGGTTAATTAAAGCTTTCGCACACAACTCCAACTAAGACTTCTGAACTCTTGATTTTGAGCCCTTACCATGCCAATCTGAGTGGTCAGGCTCTTCCTTGTCGAGTTTAAGCAGAGGCATCAGAAATAGCCACGTGGTGATACAAAATGGTGCGGTGAGAGTGACTATCCCCACAGGCATCATCATCACATTCATAGCTGCCTGCACGATGACTGTCGCAATGATTCCTAACAGAGCCCAGATAGCCGATCTTAGCGAAGGTTTATAGAAAACCGTGGCTATGGCTATAGCGGTCAGGACTGCGCTGAAGGAGTAGAGGCCGTGAGATATATGCTCAGCCGAAGCCCCGAGTGCCGCAGCTGTGAATATTGACAAAGCAGAGCCTACTATGGCCCAAAGAGCAGCCCACGATGAGGCCAGAGCCAAGCCTATGAGGAACAACATGCCCGTAACCCATGAGTCGATGAGGAATACTTGCGATATACCACGAAGAATATATTGCACAAGATCGTGGAAATAGAGATACCCGCCCGAAGTGATATGTGATGGTAGCTCAGGGGCGGAGATATTGCTCAGATCCAATGCAGGCATAAGGTGCGCCGCCAAAAGGAAGATCCATGTCGAAAGTACAAACGGGAAGGTAAAGGAGTTGACCTTGTAGGTACGCATCATGTTGTTCAGCGCGCTACGTACCCATGTGGTCATCGCGGCACAAAAGATCAGGGCGATCCACATCCAGAACGTGTTGCTCATAAATGTGGGGAAGGCACATCCCACCAAGATACCATTGAAGCCCCACAACCCATCATGCCCATCCTTTTCGGGTAGCGAGAGCAGATAACCCGTAGCCGTGGAGGACATCAAGCCTAAGAGCGCACCCCATGCCACGTTGAGGTTGTCCGACATGTATGCTCCCCAGAAGATTCCCACAATAAAGAAGAGCCCCGTCCAAGCGTTGCCCTGAAACATCACTTGCCCAGCTCCACGCAAAAGGATTCTTAGAAACCCGATCAGCCCCCGATCGAAGAGGGCAGTTTGTAGATTGTTTGCCATAATTTCTATCTTTTTTTTTGTTTGTTTTATCTCCAGCAGAACTCCTCAGGCAGAGGCTTTAGCTTGGTGCAGAGCCTTGCCAAAGAGCAGAAGCGGCGCACCTCGCGTTTAAGCTCTATACTGCTCTTGCCCAAGAGCTTAAGTTGCAGTCCGCACTCGTTGGGCAGTCGGCTTAGACCTGAGATCAGAGTCTCGGAACTTAGATTCTGATAGTTCTCATGTATCTGGTCGGCTGTCTGCGGGGGCGTAAGCACCACCGCACTACCGTAAATATCGTAATCACCCATTAGCCCCACGCTTCGGGGCGCGAGGCAATCGGGAGCGAGGATCATGCGCTCGTTAAAGAGCAATCTGCCCTCTAACGTCTTGGCTCGCGTGTGTAGCTCTAACTCGGCAAACTCAAAGCTCTCGCCATGAAATTTGCGCCCCGAGAGGTATATCTCTGCCATGATCAGGGTTGCCGATGGGGCGATGGCGATATGTGTCAGGTTGCGGAACCGACTCCCCCGACAAGGGATTGTCGGCTCTGGCAGATACTCCAGAAAAGCCCCTTCGTGGAGCGTAAAGAAACTCTCCATTCGGGCTTCGCCGCCACTCATCTCTGCAACTTTTGTTGCAGCACCTGTCGAGATGTGCGCCATTGCCCCTTGCTCCACCTCAAAATGCTGCTCAAAACTGTCTGAGCTAAGGATTGGACCTCCCGAGGAGAGGATATAGACGCAAGGCAAAGATGTCAAATTTCGGTCAAAATATAACTCTTGTTGCACGATCAGTGGTGCGCGCCTCTCCCAACGATGCATTATGCTACGCCCATTATCGCCCAATCTGAAGCCCAAATCGAGCAGTCCGCGCTTGGGCTTGGGACGAGACGTGTGGGCGTTGGCTGAGGAGTGTAAAACCTGTCGCTCCATCATCGCTCCATGTCAAAAAGTGCCATGTGGCGTATCATTTCGGTCAGCTCCTCAATGCCCTCGCCAGTGAAACAGTTGGTCAGGACAAAGGGCTTCTCGCCACGCATCGCTTTGGAATCCTCGCGCATGACATCGAGCGAGGCGTTGACGTAGGGTGCAAGATCGGTCTTGTTGATGACCAAGATGTCAGAGTGGGAGATCCCAGGACCATCCTTGCGCGGGATCTTGTCGCCCGCCGCCACATCTATCACATAGATAAAGAAATCGACCAAAGCGGGGCTGAATGTAAGCGTGAGGTTGTCGCCACCCGACTCTATGAGTACGATGTCGGCATCGGGAAAGCGCGACTCCATCTCCTCCACAGCACTCAGATTCATCGAGGGATCTTCTCTAACTGCGGTGTGGGGGCAAGCACCCGTCTCCACGCCGATGATTCGCTCCTCGGAGAGTATGCCTTTCAGGATTTTTCTGACGTGTTTGGCGTCCTCGGTAGTTACCACATCGTTGGTTATGATCAGCACCTTGTAGCCCATCTCCAGCAAGCGCGGTGTGATGGCTTCGATGATGGCTGTTTTGCCCGACCCGACAGGTCCTCCTATGCCTATTCTGCAAGTATTACTCATTTTTAATTGCTATTAATTATAAATTTTACCTACTTTAGCGCGTCTCAGTTCATAAACATCCTCATCTGACCTCTCTCGTGTAGCGAGGAGAAGATATCTATCTGAGGGTTTGATGTTTGCATATGCTCAAGCCTTAGTCGGGCTACGGCAGGATATAGCTCATCGGCTTGCGAAGAGAGCTCATGCAGCATCTGTTGCGTTTGAAGGTGTGAGATCCTGATGCAACGCAGGGCAGCATTGAGTATTATGCTCAGCGTGCCGTAGTAGTGAGCCACAAATAACTCCCTCTCGCCCAACCCCATAGCTCCGAACACAAGGGCTTGCGCTATGGCGTGGTTACCTGACGTTGCACCTTGCTCAAGCTGCTTGATCCACTCCTGCAGAATCTTCTGCTGGGGCATTAGCTTTAGGCTCAGCTCCGTAAGCTTGCGTCCCATGCGTGTGGACATGAGTCGTTGCTCGGCTGAGAGTTTGCAGGCAGTAAGCTCCCTATCGGCACGCAACGCCTCCTCCAAACGTGCCTCGCGCAGAGTATGCATGGCAGCGATGCAGTCGCTCATAAGTGATTGATTCACCGCTGCCTGAGCATAGTTTCTGAGTGTGGGCTCATCATGCACCACGCCAAAGCCTGCCGCACTCTCTAATGTCGCCGAGAAGGAGAATCCGCCCACAGGCAACGCCGAGTCGCAAAACTGCACCAAGTGCAGTAGCTTACGCGCAGAATCAGTCATGGCTGTGGTGATGTTCTGTCGAGCCGAGTAGTCGGCGCACCTCGCTTGGCGAGAGTTGCGGCAGAAGCTCCTCGGCAGAGGAGAATGTGTAACTCATGTGAGGGAAGTGGTGAGTCTGCATTACGCTCTGCATCACCTTGCGATCGACCGTCAGCGGCACATAGATTTTGTCGCCCTTGACCACCGCCGCCCAATGCTGGTTGCCCAAGGCGTGCCCTATCTCTACGGCGAGCGAAAGGATCTCAGGGGGTGGCAGTTGTAGCGCATCCCTTAGGTCGAGGATCATTATCTGACTGAGCCTAAGACGTATAGCTACTATGCGCCCACGATCGGCATGGAGTATGTCGCCATCCTTTATCGGGGTGTGACGTTTCAGAGCGATAGCATACTCCCTGCCACGATCCGAGCGCACTAACATACGACTGCGTTGCGCCTGCCACTCCTCTAGATCTATGTATTCGATCTCGGATGCAGAAGCCTGCTCCTGCCAATCGCGGGAGTGCAGGTTGCCCCTTATTTCGCGAAAAATCTCCATAATTAAGACTCTTAACTAAAGAAATATAGCTGAGCCAGCGAAGCCTTCTCGATAGGTTTTGCCGAACACTTCACGCCGTTGATCATCACCTCGAAGGTCTCTGCGTTGACATCTATCTGAGGCATCTTGTCGTTGAGTACCATGTCACCTTTGGTGATCTGACGGGTACGTCTTACGGGCAGGAGCTGTCGATGCAGATGCAGACGATGTTTTATGTCGCTCTGCATGGCTGCCTGCGAGACAAACGAGATACAACTCTCTGTCGTGGCACGCCCATAAGCCCCAAACATAGGGCGATAGAAACAAGGCTGAGGCGTAGGTAATGATGCATTCGGATCGCCCATATTTGCCCAATTTATGGCTCCGCCCTTGATTACCATCTTGGGCTTTGCTCCGAAGAATTGTGGCTCCCACAAGACCAAATCGGCAACTTTGCCCTTGGCGATAGAGCCGATGTAGTCCGACACGCCAAATGTTATGGCGGGGTTGATCGTGATCTTGGCAAGGTAACGCAATACGCGGAAGTTGTCGTTGTGGTTGCTGTCCTCCTTCAGTCGCCCGAACTCGCCCTTCATGTAGGATGCCATCTGGAATGTTCTGAGGAACGACTCTCCTATGCGTCCCATAGCCTGCGAGTCGGATGATATCATCGAGAGTATTCCCAGATCGTGCATTATGTTCTCTGCCGCCTGTGTGGCAGGGCGCACGCGGCTCTCGGCAAAGGCTACATCAGAAGGGATCTGCGGATTAAGATTGTGGCAAACCATAATCATATCGAACAACTCAGCTTGCGAGTTTATGCCGTAGGGGAGTGTCGGATTGGTCGATGAGGGCAGGACAAATGGCATGGATGCCACCTTCAGCAGGTCGGGAGCATGACCTCCGCCCGCACCCTCGGTGTGGTAGGTGTGGATGGTGCGCCCATCTATGGCGGCGATGGTGTCCTCGACATAGCCACCCTCGTTGAGAGTGTCGGTGTGGATCGCTACCTGCACATCGTACTGCTCGGCAACCTTCAACGCTGTGCGTATGGCGGCAGGCGTAGAGCCCCAATCCTCGTGGATCTTCAAGCCACACACTCCAGCCTCTATCTGCTCGGTAATGGGGGCTGCGGTAGAGCAGTTGCCCTTGCCCAACAGACCTACATTTACGGGTAATTCCTCGATAGATTGGAGCATCATCTCGGTGTTCCAGCGTCCCGAGGTGATGGTTGTGCCGTTGGTGCCATCGGTAGGACCTATACCACCACCAAAGAGGGTTGTGATGCCGTTGCTCAAAGCAGCGTATGCCTGCTGGGGCGAGATCAGGTGGACATGACCGTCAATAGCTCCCGCTGTTAGAATCAGATGTTCGCCCGAGATGGCATCTGTCGAAGCTCCCGTAACCAAGCAGGGATCTACCCCCTCCATGATGTTGGGGTTGCCCGCTTTGCCTATGCCTGCAATTTTGCCATCTTTGATGCCCACATCGGCTTTGACCACGCCCAGCAGTGGGTCAATCACCGTCACGTTGGTAATCACCACATCCAACGAGCCTTGCTCCGAAGTGATGGTGTTTGCCAAGCCCATGCCGTCTCTTAGTGTTTTGCCTCCGCCATAGACCACCTCATCGCCATAGCGGCGCAGGTCACGCTCAATCTCCACATAGAGATCTGTATCGCCCAGACGTATTTTATCTCCTACTGTAGGTCCGAAAAGGTTGTTGTTGTCTTGTCGTGTTATTGTTGCCATTGGTTTTGTGTTGTTTTAGGATTGAGAAATTATTTTTGAGCCGATGAGCAGTCGCTCTTGTCGGTTTTGCACCTCTTCTTCTCATCTTTGAAGCCAGCTTTGTGCATGGTTCTGAGTGCGTGGGCGTGGCGAGGATAGTATGTCGGCTCATCCTCACGACCTGTGTATCCCGTCACCAAAGAGTTGAACCCTATGACGCGGCGTTTACCTGAGTATTCGACCAGCTCGACCTCCTTTTCATCGCCAGGCTCAAAACGTATGGCGGTGGTGGCAGGGATGTTCAGATGCATGCCGAATGCCGCCTCGCGGTCAAACTCAAGGTAGCGGTTAACCTCGAAGAAGTGGAAGTGAGAGCCTACCTGAATCGGTCTGTCGCCCGTGTTTCTTACCCTGAGGGTGACCACTCGGCGGCAGGTGTTGTACTCAATATCATCCTCGGAGAGTATGACCGCACCTACAGCTACTCGTTCTGCGGGGAGAAATCCCGACTCCTCGGGATAGAGCCTCTTGTCGCAAACGGGGGACTGCTTTGTAGCCTCTTTTTTGGCGGTAGTGGCGGATTTGAGGGTGACGGCATTTTTTGTTACCGAACGCGAATTGTTATTCATGACTAACTACTTTATTGGATGGTGAATACTAACCAGACGTGAGCCATCGGTAAAGACAGCCTCCACCTGTAACAACGAAATCATCTCATCGACACCCTCCATGACATCCTCTTTGTGAAGCACCGAAGCGGCATCTTTCATCACTTGCTCTACGTCCTTGCCCTCGCGCGCACCCTCCAAAGCCGAAGAGGTGATGTAGGCGACAGCCTCAGGATAGTTTAGCTTAAGCCCTTTCTTCAGACGTTTCTCGGCTATCGCGCCCAACGTCAGCAGAGCCAATTTCTCAATTTCTCTGGGAGTTAAATGCATAATAGTTTTGTTTTAAGGTTTAAATCGTATGTGGCTTCATTGGGCAAATTATGTGCCAAAATGTGTGGAGCAATCGTGGGCGTACGTGGAGCGAAACCATAGCTAACCTTGCCGCACGAGTTTGGTATCGATTTTGAATAGGCAGAGTTGAAAAATGTATATAAAAATCCTCGGAGAATGATTAAAATGATGCTTATAGCGGGTGTAGGCGGATTTATAGGTACCTCGCTGCGCTTTTTGACAGGAAAATTTTGCCACCTGATAGTTGTCTCGACCTTTCCGCTTGGGACATTTGTGGTCAATGTGGTGGGCTCTTTTATAATAGGTGTGCTGTTTGGGCTGGTTGAGAAGGGAAATCTGGTCTCGCCCACGATGAATGTGCTGCTGATTACAGGTTTTTGTGGCGGTTTTACCACTTTCTCGACTTTTGCCGATGATATCTATATGCTCATCAGCCAAAAACATTGGCTTACGCTGGGTGTTTATGCACCGCTGAGCGTGGTTTTGGGCGTTTTGATGGTTATGGCAGGAAGAATGTTGATAAAATCGCTATAATTATAGCGTGTTTCGGCTTCGACTTTGTAATAGGCTGATAAATAATGTGTTAATGCTGTAAGATTGTATATTTCGGACAAAAAAAAGAGCTGAGAACAAAAAATAATTTAAATTTTTTTCAAAAAAGTTTTGGAGATTCATTTTTTTGCTCTATATTTGCACTCGCAATCCGATAGAAAGGCTTGCAGCTCTAAAACATATTTGCGGAAATAGCTCAGTTGGTAGAGCACAACCTTGCCAAGGTTGGGGTCGCGAGTTCGAGTCTCGTTTTCCGCTCCAAGTCCAAAAGTTTTGAGGACAAAATCAAGCAAAACCCTTTGAAACATCGTTTCAGAGGGTTT